>CANRGU010000080.1 GCA_947630255.1 uncultured Clostridia bacterium
GCTGCATTCATTACATCAACACTTCCATCTTCATTGTATGTTGCGACCATCAATACAGGCATTGGAAATATTGCTTCTGTAGTTTTTATATCTTTTCTCATTAAAATTCCTCCTTTAATTTTTTCTTTATACTATCATAAAAGTTAATAATTTACAACTTCTATCATTAACTATTGTTCTTGTTTTTAAATAATTTATTCTATTAAAATTAGTCTTTTTCTTCGGCTTTAAATACAATAAAATCTCCATTAATATCTTCTTTGTACTCTATCATTTGCTTTTCATATTCTTTTGTTGGTTTTACCAGTTTTATTTCATCCATATATTATCAGCTCCATAAATTATTGTTTGAATTGTAAATTTTCTATTTTAAAATCATCCCATATCCCAAATTGACATCTATTCTTTTAATGAATCCAAATCTCTCATAAAAACTTTCTTTATTTTGAGATGCCCCGACATACACTCTTAATTCTGCATTTTCTTCTTTTACTTTTTGTATTTTTTCTAATAATTTATTCATTATCATTGTTCCAATTCCTTTTTGCTGATATTTTGGCATAACCATAATATCTTGTATATATAAAAAACAAATTGCATCTCCAATTATTCTTCCATAACCTATTATACTGTCATCGTCATAAATGCTAACAGAATAAAATGTGTTATTTAAAGCTTTTCTTGAAATCTCATTACTATATGCTCCCCACCCAACAGAATCATATAGTAAATTAAATTCTTCTACATTTTTATTATTTTCTTTTATATGAATCATATATATAATTCTCCTTTTTATTGTTTGAATTATAACATAATGGGCAGATAATTTTCAACTAATTATCTGCCCTAATCATTTTATTATTTTAACTTGCTTCTTCTGCATCGAACTGGTTATTATATAAATCTGCATTTTTTATTGTAGCTTTAAATTTTCATCCATTTTTTCTAATCTATGAATACTACTATTATTTTTTAATAATTCTAATTGTTTTTTAGCAGTATTGTTTAATTTTACAATTCTTTCACTTTGAGAAAGCCCACTTATTATCATTTCAGAATTTAAGTTTTCAAGGTTTGCTAATACAACTAAATGTAAAATATCTGTATTATCTCTAATGTTCCCATCTAGATTAGGATTATTATCTCTCCATTCCTTTGCTGTCATTCCAAATAAAGCAACGTTCAAAACATCAGCTTCATTTGCATATACATATTGTGTTTGCTTTTCAGTTAATGTTGGAACAATAAAATTTTTTATACTATCTGTATGAATAACATAATTAGTTTTAGATAATTCTCTTTTTACAGACCATTCAATTTTATTTTGATATGCTTCATTAATCTTTAATCTCTCAAATTCAGTTATTAAGTATAGCTTAAATTCTGAACTTAACCAACTAGCAAACTCAAAGGCAATATCAGGGTGAGCAAATGTTCCAATACTATATCTACCTCCTTTTGCAATAATTCCAATACTATTTGTTCTTTTTATCCATTGTGTAGGAGACATTGCAAAGGAGTTTTTTCCATATTCAGTTTTAATTTGGTCGAATTCGACCAAATTAAACTTTTGATTATGTAATTGTTCCCAAAGTCCTATATAGTCAATTGTACCAACTCTTCTTAACCAATTCTTTACTGTAAAAGATGGATCACTTGAATTTTGGTATTTTGCCAAATCAGTTAATGATATAAAATCTGTTTTATCGATTCTAACAACACTTATGGGTGTGTCTTTTACTATTATTTCTGTTTTTATTAATTCATTTTTCATAATATCACTTCCAGTTTTTGTAAATTCTGTATATATTATAAAACAATTGTTTGTGTATGTCAAGTAAAATTTTTATTTTTTTAATTTATTTAACTTGCCTCTTCTGCATCAAACTGGCTATTATATAAGTCTGCATAGAATCCATTTTTTTCAAGTAACTCTTCATGAGTTCCTTGTTCTACAATATCTCCATGATTCATTACTAAAATTAAGTCTGCATTTTTTATTGTAGATAATCTATGTGCTATTATAAAACTCGTTCTTCCTTTCATTAAATTATCCATTGCTGACTGTATTTGAAGTTCTGTTCTTGTATCTATTGAACTTGTTGCCTCATCTAGTATTAAAATTTTAGGATTTGCAAGTATTACTCTTGCTATTGTAAGCAATTGTTTTTGTCCAGCTGATACATTGCTAGATTCTTCGTTTAATACAGAATTATATCCTTTTGGAAGTGTTTTAATAAAGTGGTTAACATGTGCTGCCTTTGCTGCTTCTATAACTTCACTATCGCTTGCATCTGGGTTACCATATTTGATATTTTCTTTTACAGTTCCTCCAAATAGCCATGTATCTTGAAGTACCATTCCAAACATTTTTCTTAAATCTCCACGTTTGAAATCTTTTATATTATGTCCATCTACTAAAATCTCGCCACTATTTACATCATAAAATCTCATTAATAGTTTTACCATAGTAGTTTTTCCTGCACCTGTTGGTCCAACTATTGCAATTTTTTGTCCCTCTTTAATTTTACTGCTGAAATCATTTATTATAATTCTATCTTCATCATAGCCAAAATGAACATTTTTGAATTCTACATTTCCTTTTAATTTAGATGTATCTATATTATTGTCTGATTCTTTTACTTCTTCTTCCTCTTCTAAGAATTCAAATATTCTTTCTGCTGCTGCAACCATTGCTTGTAGCATTGCAGATACTTGCGCTATTTGTTCAATTGGTTGTGTAAATCTCTTATTATATTGTATAAAACTTTGAATATTTCCTACTGTTATTGTTCCTTGCACAGCTAAATATCCACCTACTACTGATACAGCAACATATCCTAAGTTTCCAATAAACATTAATAATGGATGCATTAATCCAGATAGGAATTGTGATTTCCATCCAGATGTATATAATTCTTTATTTGCTTTTTTAAATTCTTTTATTGCTGCTTCTTCTCCATTAAATGCCTTTACAATAGTGTGTCCTCCATATATTTCTTCAACTTGACCATTTACATGTCCTAAATATTCTTGTTGCCTTTTGAAATATTTTTGCGACCTTCCTACTATTGTTTTTACTATTATTACAGATATAGGGAATATAACAAATGAAATAATTGTCATTACAAAACTAATTGATAGCATCATTATTATAATTCCTATTAATGTACAAATTGACGTTATAATCTGTGTAATACTTTGATTTAAGTTTTGTGATAATGTGTCTATATCATTTGTAATTATAGATAATACTTCTCCATTAGTTTTCTTATCAAAGTATTTCATTGGCAATTTATTTAACTTTGCTGCAATATCATTACGCAATTTATATGTTAATTTTTGTGCAACTGATGTCATCGTAAATCCTTGTATTAATCCAAATACTGCACTCATTATATAAAATCCAAGTAGTGTAAGTAAGATGCTTGCAACTTTTGAAAAGTCAATTCCTGCTCCTCCAGATAACTTTCCAACAATTCCGATTAAAAATTTCTGTTGTTGCATTTCCTAATATTTTTGGTCCAACTATATTAAAAATTGTACTTCCTATTGCAAATATTATAACTACTGTTATTGCTATTTTATATTTTGATAAATAATCTTTGATTAGCTTTTTTGTTGTACCTTTAAAATTTTTTGCCTTTTGCACTGCGCCTTGCTGTCTTCTCATTGGTCCTGGCATAATTTATTCCTCCTTTCCACCTAGTTCTTCTTCTGATAATTGTGACATAGCAATTTCTTTGTATTCTTCACAATTTTTCATTAATTCTTTATGTGTTCCTTTTCCCACAATTTTTCCTTCGTCTAATACTATTATTTGGTCTGCATTTAAAATTGTGCTTATTCTTTGAGCAACAATTATAACTGTTTTTCCTTTAGTTTGTTTTGCTAATTCTTCTCTTAATTTGCTGTCTGTTTTAAAATCTAATGCTGAAAAGCTGTCATCAAATACTATAATTTCTGGGTCTATTGCTAAAGCTCTTGCAATTGATAAACGCTGTCTTTGTCCTCCTGATACATTGTTTCCACCTTGTGATATTTCAGAGGCAAATCCCTTTTCTTTTCTTTCGATAAAGTCTGTTGCTTGTGCTATATCTGCTGCTTTTTGCATCTGTTCATCAGAGATATCTTCATCCCCATATTTAATGTTTGATTCAATTGTTCCTGAGAATAATATTCCCTTTTGTGGTACAAATCCTATTCTTTTTCTAAGTTCCTTTTGAGGAACGTCTTTTACATTTACACCATCTACCAAAAGTTCTCCTTCTGTTACGTCATAGAAACGTGGGATTAAATTTACTACTGTTGATTTTCCACTTCCTGTACTACCAATTAATGCCGTAGTTTCTCCAGGTTTTGCAGTAAATGTTATATCTTCTATTATTTCCGTATCAGCATCAGGATATCTAAATGAAACATTTTTAAATTCTACATATCCTTTCTTTTCTTCTATAAATTCTTTTGTTTGCTCTTTATCTTTTATTGAAGGTTCAGTTTCCAAAACTTCATTAATACGTTTTGCAGATACTGCCGCACGAGGAAGCATTATAGATATCATAGATATCATTAAGAAAGATATTACAATTTGCATTGTGTATTGTATAAATGCCATCATATTTCCTACTTGCAAAATTCCTTCGTCTACTTTGTGACCTCCAACCCATATTATCAAAAGCATAACTCCGTTCATTACAAACATAAGGGCTGGCATCATGATACTCATTGCTCTATTTACAAATATATTTGTATCCATTAAATCTTTATTTGCATCGTCAAATCTTGCTTCTTCTCTTTTTTCTGTATTAAATGCTCTAATTACAGGAAGACCAGTTAAAATTTCTCTTGATACTAAGTTTAATTTATCGATTAAGTCTTGTAATTTTTTAAATCTTGGCATTGCTATTATAAATAGGATTAATACTATTGAAATAACACATACAATTGCAAGTCCGATAACCCATGCCATTGAGTTGTTACTGTTAGCAAGAACCCTTAAGAATCCTCCTACTCCCATTATTGGAGCATATACAACCGTTCTAAATAGCATTGCAATAAGCATTTGGATTTGTTGTATATCGTTTGTATTACGCGTAATTAACGATGCTGTAGAAAATTCCATAAATTCTTTTCTCGTAAATTGTAAAACTTTTTTAAATACTTTTTCTCTTAAAGTTCTTCCTAAATATGCTGCAACTCTTGAAGATAAGAACATAATTGTAACGGCTGCTGTCATACTAATTAATGCAATTCCTATCATTTGAAGTCCTGTAAGCAATATGTAATTATTTTGTATCTTATCTGTGTTCACACCGATTGCAATATATTCTGCTTTCGTTGCCTGCACTGCTGCTTGTTCTAGCATCATACCAATATTATTATCTATTTGTTTATCAATTTCAGCTAATAATGCTTCAGTCTTTTCTTGTGGCATATTTTTAATAATATCAATTAAGGATATCTGGCTTATTATTTGAGGATCAACCTGTGATGATAATCCTATGCCACTTTGCATCATTTGTGCTTTTATTTGACTTGCTGTCTCTTCATTTTGCAAAGAATAACTTATCATAAATGGTTTTGTTATAATTTCGTCTAATCTTTCTTTTTCTTTTTTATTTAATTTGTTTAATTTGTATAAATCTTCATTTTCAATTGCTGGATATTCTTCTTTTACTTTTTCATATTCATCGCCAGATAAATCATTTTTAGAAAGTAAA
>CANRGU010000081.1 GCA_947630255.1 uncultured Clostridia bacterium
TTCTTTAATACAATCATTTTTTTACTAAAGTAGATTTTACTTTAAAAACTAACCGTTTTTTAAAAAATATGCAAAAAAAATACTCATACATTTCTGTATGAGCATTTTTATTTATCTTGTTTCACCATTATTTTGTTGTCTGTAATCTGATTGTGCTGCATAATCTCTCTTCTTGAAACTTCCTTTACCATTAAATTTTGCTGCTTCTGCTTCTCTGTTAGATTTTCTCATTGCTGCAAGTTTTTCTTCTGCTGCTTTCCTTTTTTCAGCTTTTTCTTCATCTGACAATCCTTCCATTCCTTTATCTGCAAGGTCTCTAATATATGTTCTAAAATCTTTATCTAATCCTAAATCTTTGTCGCTATATTCTTTCTTATTATTTTCTCCTTCTTTTTCGGATTTCTCTTCATTTTCATTGTCAGCATCTTTTTCTCTGCTAAATAATTTATTTTTTAAATTTTTAAATAAATTTTTTATTCTTGTTAATATTGGATGTTTAGGTCTAGTAGCTAATTTATTATCTGCTTCACCTAAATCTTCGTCATATTCATAGTTGTTCAATAGCATGTATGGGTCTTCTAAATCATTTATATTCTTATCTGTAAATTTCTTTTGCCCTTTTTCTAATTCTTTGTTCTCTTTTGCTTTCTTTGCTTCTTCTGCTATTTTTCTTCTTCCGGTATATTTAGTTTGTTCCTTCCAATCATTTAGTACATGCTCAACATAATCCCAACTTTTTCCCTCTATTAAATTTCTTCCTGCCATATTACATTTACTAATTCTTGAACTTGTTTCAAGTGCTAACCCTTTAAGTTGTTCATCAGATTTATCACTAAATTTGTTATCTTCTCCTAAGAATGAATTTAATTCTTCCTGTCCTTTTGCATAATTTTTATTATTTTCATCTCGTCTATATAATATTTCTAGTTTTTTACCGTTTAATTCTTCTCTTTCTTTTTGACTCAAATTTTTATCTTTTAATTGTGCTTCAACATTTGAATATTCTTCTTCAATTTTTTTCATGCTTTCATCTAATTTTTCTGCTTCTTTTGTAATTTCTGTTAATCTTTCTCTTCTATATAATTCATCATCTACACTATTTAAAAATTTTTCTAATTCTCTTCTATATTCTAATAAATTTTCTACTTTTGGTAAATTATCTCTAATTCTTTCATATTTTACTAAGTTATTGTATTCTTCTTTATTCATATGGCTTTCATCATATGCTTTTCTAAGTTCCTCAATTTCCATATCTAATCCACCATTTTTGTATGCTTCATATTTATTTTCCCATTTATTCATAAATATTTCCTCCTTTGATAACCGTTATGTATATTATAACATATTTTTCCATTCGTTGCAACTTTTTTATGTAAATTAGCAGGATTTAATATGATTACAGCATATTACTAATATTTTTTAAGCTTCTTTCTGCTTGTTTTTTATATCTTTCTTGCTTATCCTTTATTTTTTCTTCTAAAGGAGGTAATATTCCAAAATTAGCATTCATTGGTTGGAATCTTTTATTTTCAGTAGATATATATTTTGACAATGATCCGTATAACTGTTTCATCTGGAAATATCACTAATCTTTCATTTTTGTATAATTTGCTAGCATTTACTCCAGCAGACAAGCCAGATGCTATCGATTCTACATATCCTTCTACACCTGTAATTTGACCTGCAAAAAATATGCTAGTCCTATTTTTTAAATTAAATGTATTGTTTAAAAGTATTGGTGAATTAATATATGTATTTCTGTGCATTACACCATATTTTACAAATTCAGCATTTTCTAACCCAGGTATCATTGAAAACACTCTTTTTTGCTCACCAAATTTTAAATTTGTTTGAAATCCTACTAAATTATATAATGTTCCAGATTCGTTATCTTGTCTTAGTTGAACAATTGCATAAGGCCTTAGTCCTGTTCTCGGATCAGTAAAGCCAACTGGTTTTAGTGGTCCAAATCTTATAGTATCTTCTCCTCTTTTTGCCATTACTTCTATTGGCATACATCCTTCAAAAATTTCTTTTTTCTCAAAATCATGTAGATTAACTACTTCGGCATTTATTAGGGCATTATAAAAGTTTTGATATTCTTCTTTAGTAAAAGGTAAATTAATATAACTGCTATCCCCTTCCTTTCCATACCTATCACCATAAAAGGCAATATCCATATTAATGCTTTCTTTTTCAACAATTGGAGCAGCCGCATCATAGAAATATAATTTATCTTCTCCTGTGAGTTTACGTATTTGTTTTTCCATTTTTTCTGATGTTAATGGTCCTGTAGCAATAATAGTAATACAGTCATCTTTTATATCTTCAAAAAATTCTTCTCTTATAACTTCGATATTATTCATTTTTTCTATTTCTTGTGTAACTAATTTAGAAAATTTTTCTCTGTCAACAGCAAGAGCTTGTCCAGCAGGAACGGCAGTTTTATCAGCACATTTTATAAGCAGAGAATCTAATCTTCTAAGTTCCTCCTTTAATAAACCACAAGCATTTGTTATAGAATTAGACTTAAAAGAATTACTACACACTATTTCAGCTAAATTACTGTTAGAGTGAGCAGGAGAAAACACACCTGGTTTCATCTCATATAATTTAACATTAATACCTCTTTTTGCAATTTGATACGCAGCCTCGCAACCAGCTAAGCCTCCTCCAATAACTCTTATATACTCTTTCATAAATATCTCCTTTTCAGTTTTGATAAAAATAATCCATTATTCCTGTGTATATTCCCCACGCTAGTTTGTTTTGATATTCGTCTGTTAATAATAGTTGTTCTTCTTCTGGATTTGATAAAAATCCGCATTCTACTATTGTTGTTGGTATTTCTACATGTTTTATTATATATATGTTATCTATTTTCATTGGTACTCTTGTATTTTCTTTTTGTATTGAAGTATTTAAACTGTTTTGTATTGATGTTGCAAGTTTTTTTCCTTCGTTGCTTTCTTCTTTATAAAACGTTTGCCATCCCCAATATTGCTCTTGTGGTATCTTATTTAAATGTATTGATACAAAAATATCTGCACTTGATTCATTACCAATTTTTACTCTGTTATGAATATCCGATATTTTCTTTTGTTTTAATGTTTTACTGTCTATATCGTATATTGCATTTTCATCGGATCTTGTAAGAATTACTGTTGCACCTGACTGTTCTAATAAATTTTGTACTTTTAGGGTTATTTTTAAATTACTTTCTGCCTCTGTTGTTCCGTTTGCTACTTTCTGCTCCTTCGTCAGGGACACCATGTCCCGCATCTAATATTATAATTTTGTTGTCTACCGGAAGTGCTACAGTTTGAACAGTTTCTGTATCAACACTATTCTTACTTTTATTAACATTATATCCTGTAATTATATATGTAAATGTAAACATCATGATTATTGCTATACTTAACAATATTTTCTTTCTATGTAATACTATCATAAAAACACCTCATATATAATTTATATGAGGATTTTATTATTTTATTCTAATAAATTTCTTCTCTTCTATCTATTGCATATGAACTTCCCATTGTAGATTTAGCCAAATGTTTAACTTGTGCTCCAACTTCACCTATTTCCAATATATTAGAAAATCTTTTTTCGTCTGCTACTACAACTCCTATTGATATGGATGTAAGTGGAAATTCTTCTGCTACGCCTTTTCGGTTTAAAACTTCTATATAGCCTCTTCTTACATCCTCTTCATTATAGTATCTTAATATTTCTTTATCGAATTCCGCGATTATATTTTGGCATATTTCGTCATAATTCGTAGTATTGTCTATTATTGCTACAAAATCGTCTCCACCTATGTGCCCTACAAAAACATTTGAATCATCTAATGTATGTATATTTTTTGTAATTATTCTTGCAGTTAATTTTATTATTTCATCGCCTTTTAAAAATCCATATACATCATTATATGCCTTAAAATTGTCCAAATCTAAGTATAATACTTGAAATTGTTCTTTGTTTAATAATCTCTTCTTTAATTCGGTTTGAATCTGAAGATTTCCTGGCAATGCAGTAAGTGGACTAACTGTTCTATTTACCGACATTAATCGTGTTATGTTCTTTATAATATAATAAATATATTCATTACTTGATTTTGCCGAAATAACATACTCTATATTATTTTTCATAATTTCTAGTATGCCTTTTTCATCTTTCTTATTTGTTACTACTAAAACAGGTGTAATACTATTGTCTTCATTTCCTCTAATTGTTTTGCATATTTCTATCACATCTGTATTTATTGATCCTTCATTTATTATTATTAGATCTGGTATATTTTTAAGCGCAATATCTAAACGACTTGGATTTATATTTCTGAATCTATATCTTTTCTCTTCTTTAAATTTTTCTCTTAAAAGCATTACTAAATCGCTTTCACAATCAATAATGTATATTTCTTCTAACATTTATTTCTCCTATCTTTGGTATTTTTTATTTACTCCTCATAATTACATTTTCCTCTATATGTTACTTCTGTATTTTCTGTACTTACTGCATGTATTATTACAGTGTTTTCTCCTTCTTGCAAATTAAATTTATATGATACTTTTGTTTGCTCTGGATTATATCCTGCAAAATTTTCATCATATACATATTCTTTTTCATTTACGCTAAATTCTATCTTTTTAAACCCTTTATCATGTGTCATTTCCATATATAGTATGTTTCCTTCTCTTGTAACCGTAATTACTGGGTTATTAACTCCTATAAATATTTTTTCAATTGTATTTTCTTTTGCAAGTCCATTTATAGCTGTTATTTTAAGTGTATTTCTTCCTGTTTTTACATCAATTACAGTTTCTATTGCTGTTTGATTTTCGCTTTCTGCATTAACAGTTACCTCTTCTTCATCATTCCATTTATATGTTATATATTTTAACATATTATTTTCGTCTGTAGCAATAATTTTTATTTTACCATTTCCTAAGCTTTCATCAATTTCTATTTTTGGTTTTTCAGTGTCTATCTCTATATGGAAATTTTCCTCTGTTTCAAATTCTGCTCCATTTTCATCTATAATTTTGGCTTTAAGTTTACTTTCACCTTCTGGTATTTGCAGAGCTTCTTCATTGCTTGTTTCTCCATTCATGTCTATTTCTATAGGTTCATCATCATTCCATGTATATATTAATTTGCTGATTCCTGCTTCTGCCTTTGCAACTATTTTAACTTCTGTATCCATTTGTTCTAATGATATGCTAGGTTTTTCTACTTCTTCGCTTCCATCTTTATTTTTAACCATTTTATAAGCATATACCCCTATTATTAATACAGCAAAAATTAATATTACCATACCAAAAAATATAATAATTTTTTTCATGTCACCTGAGTTGTTTCTATTATATTTATCAGATTTTTTCTTATTATTTTGGTTATTTGTTAATAATATTTGATTCATATTTTTCTCCTTTTTCCCTTAAAAAGCATTATAACACAATACATTTACATTTGTAAATAAATTTAATAAAATTCCTATTTATTGGAAAAGGGTTAGAAAATTTTTAACCTTCTAACCCTTAATTTTTCCTTATTAATATCTCAATACATATTTTTTAATTAAGTATATTCCTCCTGCTAGTGTTGCTATTATTGTTGTGATTAGTATTGTATATGATACTCCTTTTCCTGTTTTTAATGATAATATTACTAGTGCAAAGTCATCATCGTCTTCTTG
>CANRGU010000082.1 GCA_947630255.1 uncultured Clostridia bacterium
AAATCAGCATTACAAGTCTAAAAATATAAAAATCACAACATTGTATAAAAAGCGGACACTTAATATTGCAATTTATATATAACAAAAAATATTAATAAAAATATTGACAAACAAAAAACATATGAAATATAATGTGTATAAATTATAATCGACATAAAAATATATTAAACAATAGAAAATTTAATTGATTAAAACCAATGAAAGAGGGGAAGACACATATGAAAGAAGAAACAAAAGTGTGCAAAAAAGAAAGAACTAAAGGTATCACCTTAATAGCTTTAATAATAACAATAATAGTAATGTTAATACTAGTAGGAGTAACAATAAGTGTGGCATTAAACGGGGGCTTGATAAGTAAAGCGCAAGAAGCAAAAACGAAAACAGAAGAAGCCCAAATACAAGAGAGAGATTTATTAACAGGAAGAATAAAAATAGGAGACACATGGTATGACTCTTTAGATGAATATTTAAAAAATAATCCATCAGAAAATCAAAGTGATGGAATGCAAGATGAACAGGGAGGAGAAATTGGTGGAACAGCAGAATGGGAACAAGACGATGAAGGAAACATCACATATGCTGGAAAAGACACAGGGCTAAAAGTAGGAGACTATGTAGATTATGAAAAATATGTAATAACAAACGGAGACAAAACAAAAGAAGTGGATGGATTATATGAAGAGTTAACAACATATTCAGGATTTACAGATAATAGCAATAATGTAGGAAAAACATATAGTGACAAATATCCATTAGAAAAGGAAGAATTAAAATGGCGAGTATTAGACATAAAAGATGGACAAATAAGGTTAATAAGTGATACACCGACAGAATCAAAAGTATGTTTATATGGATACAATGGATATAACAATGCAGTATATTTAATAGATAAAGTATGTAACACATTATATACAACAGAAAAAGGAACAGCACAAAATTTAAAGATAGAAGATATAGAAGAGAAGATGAATTTGGAAATATGGGATTATCATAATCAGGATAATTCTTATGTAGACACAAAAAAATACGAAGGAACTAAAGAGTATTCAGGAGATTATAGTTATTATCCAGAAATATTTGAAAAAGAGAAAAAAGGATATATATTGGACAAGGAAAAAGACACTTACATAGAGGGAACTTTATTAGATTTAAGCGAGCAAACAGAACCAATAAAACAAAGTGCACCAATACCAGCAAGCCCGACAAGTAATGATAAAATAAAGATAACACTAACATATTGGTTACACACAATGGAGGAAGAAAATTGGGTAGAATCGATATATCAATATTTATTTATAAAAGATAGTAGTGGCTCTTGGTACAGCACATATTGGCTTTCTTCAAGATGTGTGGCTCCCGCCAGTACAGATGCTCTCTTTTATGTCCGTTACGTGAACTATGGTGGTGTGAACGCTTGCCGTTGTTACCGTTCGAAGGACACTTCGGACAATAACACGTATTGTCTTAGACCTTTAGTGTGTCTGGCGCCTTCTGTCAAAATAGGTGAAAAAGTTGGGGATACGTTTACAATTAAGTGATTTAGATTAACAATAATTTTAAGGCAAAAAAAGTAAAAAAATATATAAAAAACAGGTATAAAATTGGAAAAATTAATGTCAATTTTATACCTGTTTATGTTTTAAAAATTTTTTCAATAAAATTTATTAAAAAAAAGCATGTAAAAAAGACCATATCAAAATTAACAAAAAAGTATTGAAAAAATATGTCGATAAGTGTTATTATGATTATATGAGGAGTTGTTGTAATATGAATAAAAAGTTTTTTGTAATAGCAATAATAATTTTATTAGCAGTTATAGCATGTGTAGCAATTTATGTATTAAGTACTAATTCAAATAATTCAGTGCCAACTAATTCGGAAGGACAAGAAGCTTTTTCATTAAAATATAATGAAGTAGAGATTGTGCCAGGAACAGAATTTAATGAAAGTGCAATAAACGAAGAAAGTAGTTTTTCAGAAATACCAAGTTGTGCATTTGATGGAACAGATAAAGTATATACATATGATAATGTAGAAATAACAGTTGCAGAAGTTAGCGGAAAAGATACCGTTTATTCAGTATATTTTATAGATGATACAATAGAAACTGCAGAAGGAGTAAAGATTTCTAACAGCAAAAAAACTATGCTTGAGAAGTATGGAGATAGCTACAAAGAAGAGTTAGGAAACAAATATACATATACAAAAAATAATGTAGAATTATCCTTTATTGTTGAAAATGACATAATAACAGGAATTACATATACTTTGAAGACAAATAATTAATTAAAAAGATAACTTATTCTAAAAATTTGCGGATAAGTTATTTTTCTGTGTTAAAAATATGGGGGTAAATCAAATGGAGCAAGATGAGAAAGAAAAAGTAGAAAAACCTGCAGATAACAGTACAAAAAGAATGAAAAAAAATAAATCTCATAAAAAAAATAAAAAAGCAAAAAGATATAAAGAAAAAACAGGAAACAAGAACAAGGCAAAAAATAACAAAAAAAGAAAAGACAGGAACAAGCATAAAGATGACAAAAAAAGAAAAGACAGTAAAAAGGAAGAAGACAAAAAATCAACAGAAACAGAGAATAAAAAAGATGAAATTGAAAAAAAGGATAACAGCAAAAAAGTAAAAAGTAAAACCTCAAGAGAAAATAAAAAAGACAAAAACAGTAAAAAGGATAGCAATAAAAAAGAAAAAAGAAAAGAGAAAAAAGCTTCTAAAAAAACTATAATAAAAATTATACTTTCAATTGCAGTAGTTTTGATACTAGTGGCATTAGTAATTGCATATTTAGTATTTCGACCTAAATTTAAAGATATTGTATTAGAATTGGGCGAAAAAGAAATTAGCATAGATAATTTTCTTGTAAGCAAAATGTATAAAAAAGATGCAATAGCTATAACAGACTTATCTCGGAATAGATTTAAACAAAGTAGGAGAAACAGATGTAACCTTTTCATATAAAGGAAAAGAGCAAACAGTAAAATTGACTATTCAAGATACAACACCACCACAGGTAACTTTCAAAAATTTAACAAAAAGTTTAAATTACGAAATAAATCCAAATGATTTTATTGAAGAAAAATCTGATTTATCAAAGATGAATGTAGAATTATTAGAAGCACCAGAAACACTTGAATATGGAGACTATATAATTAAAATAAGCGTTAAAGATGAATATGAGAATGAAACAATCGGAGAATGCAATTTAAAAATTGCATGGTTAATACCAGAAGTAATAATAGAAATTGGAGAAGAATTTTCTATAGAAAATTTAGTATTAGATGTAGAAGAATTTGGTGACAGAATCCCTCAAAGCGAAATAGATAAGGTAGACGAAAATGTTATTGGTGAATACATAATTAAAGCAGAATATGAAGGAGTAGAATATACATCTGTAGTAAGAGTGCAAGATACAATTCCTCCAGAATTAGAACTAAAAGATATAAGTATATATGATGATGAAAAAATAAGTGATTATAAAAGATTTATTAAAAGTGTATCAGATGCTTCTGGTGATCCTACAACTACTTTAAAAACAGAAATTGATTATAGTAAAATAGGCGATCAAGAAATAATAATAGAAGCAGTAGATAAAAACGGAAACAAAACAGAAAAAACAGCAACACTTACAATAAAAAGGGATAATGTCGGACCAGTAATATCAGGACTTGGCGATAAAACGGTTTCAAAAAATTCAACTGTAGATTATAGATCAGGAGTATGGGCAACTGATGATAGAGATGGAAGTTGTGAGTTTTCAGTTGATTCAAGTGCTGTAGATACAAAAGTAGCAGGAACATATTATGCAACATATACATCAAAAGATAAAAAGGGAAATACAACAACTAGAAAGAGAAAAATTATAGTAAAACATAATCAAGAAGACACTAATAATAAATTCAACGAATTTTATAACAATTATTTAGCAGGAAACGATATAGTAGGAATGGCAAGTGCAATAAGATCCCAAATAGCATATAGTTCAAGTTGGGGAGGAGATGACCCAGTTTGGTATGGACTAACTGAAGGTAGAGGAAACTGCTATGTTCACGCATTAATAATGCAAAGAGCTTTAAATAAAGCAGGATATTCAAATAGATTGATATATCTTACAGATGAAAGCCACTATTGGAATTTAGTAAATGTAGGAGGAAACTGGAGACATATTGATGCAACACCATCTGTAAATCATACACTAGGACTACTTACAGATGAGCAGAAATTAGCTGATGCAGGATTACATGGAAAAACATGGAATAGAGACAATTGGCCTGCTGCCGAATAGGAGGAAACTTATTGAATTATTTATTATTAATTCTAAGTGCAGTAATATATGCAAGTTTTGGCTTGCCAAATTGTATTTATATATTATTTAGCTTACTTACAAGTTTTTTTGCTGCTAAATTTTTAAACAGCAAACATAAAAAAGTGATTTTAAGTCTAACAATAATATTAAATACACTAGTACTATTATTTGTAAAATTTGTATCATATACAGGAGCAAGTATAAATATATTTGCTCCTCTTGGAATATCATACTACACACTTCAGGTAATATCATATCTTGTAGATGTATATAAGGGAAAATATGAATATGAGAAAAATATATTAAATTATTCTTTATATATAATGTATATACCACACCTATTTATGGGACCAATAACTAGATATGATGAGATGAAAAAGCAATTACTTGCAAAGCGAAAAATCACAATAGAAAACATATATAATGGTGGATTAAGAATTATTTGGGGACTAGCAAAAAAGCTAATAATTGCAGGAAGAATATCTATATTAACATCAGCAATAACATCAAATACAGAAATATATAAAGGCTCATATGCTTTTTTAGCAATGATATTATATTCTATTCAACTATATAGTGACTTTAGTGGTGGAATAGATATTGTACTCGGAATATCTAAAATGCTTGGAATTAATTTAAGCGAAAACTTTGATTCTCCATATTTTTCACAAACAGTAAAAGAATTCTGGAAAAGATGGCATATATCACTCAGCTCATGGCTTAAAGATTATATTTACATACCACTTGGCGGAAACAGATGCTCAAAATTAAGGAAGAGCATAAATGTATTAGTAACGTTTTTTGTTTCAGGAGTGTGGCATGGTTTAAACTATATATTATGGGGCATTATAAATGGAATATTTGTATTGTTTGGAGATAAATACAAAACAAAATATAAGTGGTTAAATAGAGCAGTAACATTTATAATAATTTCATTTCTATGGTCATTCTTTATTTGGAACGATGCAGTAACTGCATTAAAAATGATGTGCTCTGTATTTACTACGTTTAACATAGCTGAAGTTTCTAAAAACATTTTAAATTTAGGACTTGTATTATCAGACTGGATAATTTTAGCAATATCAATAATATTATTATTTACATTTGATGGAAACAAAAATAAGATAATGCCAAAAATAAAAGAACTATCAAAAAACAAAAAACTTGCAATATTATGTACTATGAGTTTAATAGTTTTAGTATTTGGAATTTATGGAATTGGATTTAACGTAAATGAATTTATATACAGCAGATTTTAATTGAAAGGAATAAAATGAAAAAAGTAATAACAGTATTAATATTAATTTTATTTATTTTAATATTTATATTTTTAAATATGCTATTAAAGCCAAAATATGCAGAAACTTTGGTAGAAGGT
>CANRGU010000083.1 GCA_947630255.1 uncultured Clostridia bacterium
TCTCCTTTTAGACCTATGGCTTTGCGTCATAAACTTTCGTTTATTTTGCCCTTTTCATCTACTTTAATTATACCATATTTAAGCCTTTTTTGCAAATTTGTGTACTTTACCAATTCATTCATTAACTATTTCAAAGTTTCATATATATCATTCCATACTTAATTTTCAAATATTTCGTTTACTATCATTCATTTTTTTTGCTTTTTGTACCTCTTACAATGACTTTCCTTGCCTTAAACCTATTCTAAATATTTCTTCTGATTCTAATATATTTATTTTATCGTATAACTCTTTTACTTCTACAAGTGCTTGCATTTCTTCTTCAGTGAATTTCACAATTTTATTATCTTCGTAAAAATTTCTCACATTAGGATATTCATCTTTTATTTCTGCAATTCTTCTATTTGTTTTTGTATACTCATCATTCTTTTTTAAATTACTATATTTTTCCCTGTCTATATAGTCCCATATTTCTCCTACAAAATCATATATATTAGTATCGCTTTTTATTTTTTCTTCATTTATTTGCTTTTTTAACAACATTCCATCTATAAATCCCCATTTATAATATGGTTTATGCCAAAAACACATTTCACTTATAGCTTTACTCTCAAAGTTATTTATTTTGTCAAATAATTCTTTCTTATCCTTTTCATTTTTCATAAATTTTTTCATAAACTCCACTAATTCATTTTCTGCTTCATTTGCCTCTTTTGAAAGATTTGGTTGACCGTTTTCATCTATATAATTTCTTATTAAGTCCCCTCCTCTTATTTCAAACAACTCATCAAGTATATTAAATTTACAATTCAATTTCATATTCTTTCCTCCTTAATTAACTATTTATAGTTATAATATTATTTTTTACACAGAAATTCAACTATATATAGGTAATATTCTTTTTTAAATTTTGCTATACTAATTTATAAAGGAGGGGGCTTAGTCTATGGACTTACAAGAAGCAACTAAAAAAAGAATTTTAGCCTTATGTGATGAAAGGGATATTACAATAAATAAACTTGCTACTCTTGCTGGTGTCAGACAATCAACTGTAAATAATCTAATAGATGGTACAAGTAAAACTCCTACTTTATTAACCGTTCTTCGCTTATGCTTAGGGTTAGATATTCAACTTAAAGATTTTTTTGACGATAAAGTATTTAAAGACTTAGATGATGAATAGAATCTAGGTCTTTATTTTATCTTTCAAATTTTTTATTCTTCCACTTTCTTTGATATCGTTTTAATAACTTTTCAATAATATCTTGCATTTGTCTTATAGTATACCCTTTTGGAAAATAATCCTTTACATTTTCTACTTTAAACTTTATTTGTTCTTTTTGATTAGGCTTTTCTTCTATCATTATATTAAAAATCGTATCCATATCTAATTTATTTTGAATACTTAATTCTTTCATTCTTATTGCTTGTGAATACGAAGGAGTATGATCTTCACTTTTAATAGTTTCAAGTAAATCTTCCTGTTCTTGTTTTTTTAAATAAGATAATTCTACTGCAGGAGATATTGCTATTTTATTTTCATCTACCAACTGCAATAATGGTTTTATAAGTTTTGTCAATCTTACATATCTTTGTACTTGTCTACCACTTATATTATCTGCTACATTATCTCTTGATAACTTATGGACATCTTGTCCATAAGTGGATATACCCTGATGTTTTTTTGCCTCCAGTTTCATTTTAAAAGCAAATGCTTTTTCAGATGGTAATATATCACTTCTTTGTAAATTACTATCTACAAGAGTAATAATTGCCATATCTTTATCCATATCACGAATTAAGACAGGAATTTGCTTAATTCCTGCCTTTTTACACGCATATTTTCTTCTATGCCCACTTATAATCTCATATCCTCCATTTTCTCTTGGTCTAACTAGCAACGGCTCTATAATACCATATTGCTTTATGCTTTCAATTAAATCCTCCATATCTTTATTATCTTTTACCTTGTATGGATTATCCTTAAATTCATACAATTCATTTATACTAACTAATTTTTCAGTCATTTTATCTCACTCCTCTATTTCTATTTTTATTCTTTTCTATTTCTCTTTGTTCATTTATCATTTGTTTTTCTATTTTTATAATTTCTTTAATTTTTGGTGTATTTTCTATAATTTGATTAGCTATTTTGATTTTCTTTCTGTAATCTTTCAAAATGCTAGTGCATTCATCTCTTTTATTTTTATAATCTAAAATTAACTTATCATCTGTACAATTTCTTAATTTATTTCTGTATTTCTGCCTTATATTAGTTACATCTGTAATATCTTTTTCTGTTCGTGCTATAAACTGTTTTACATCTTCTATTGTTTCTAATTTTTCTTTTACAATTAATTTTATTTGACTCGAATATTGCTCCATTTTTCTTACTTCTTGTTTCATTTCTGGAGATAACGGTTTATGGTATGACTTGTCTTTTGGATATATTCCTAAAAAATAAAAAAGAGTTATAAAAAGTATTTCAATAGTAGATTTTCTACTTATACTTTTATAACTTCCTTTCAGTCTGTAAACTTTAAATTTCTTGCATTTTCTTTTAGGTTTTATATAATCATAATATCTATTTTGATAATAGTATGGGTTTTGTTCCACTTTATTAGCAATATTTTTTGGTAAATATTCTTCGCCTAATTGGTACATTCTGGTTGCTTTTTTATCGTGTATTGAACGAATTGTAGGATATTTTCTATTATAATCATCATTGATTATATAGCCTTTTTTATACATAACTTTTTTGAATTGTGCATAACTAATGCTAATTTCCATTGACTCGTTTATTGCTTGTCGCATTAAATTATACTTTGTTGGCTCTCCTCTTTTTTCTGCAAAAAATATACTTCTAGGTGTTTTTCCTTTAGGATTTTTTATAACTGTTAAATTATTTTCTGCACATAGTTCATCAGATAACTGCCTAAAATGGTAATATGCCTTTTTATTACAATTAAATTTTTTCCCTGTAAACATATTAACAGAATTTACTACAAAATGGTTGTGATATGTTCCAGTATTAAGGTGCGTTGCTACTAATACTTGATGTCCTTCCCACATCTCTTTTGCAAGTTGTACTCCTATTTTATGTGCTAATTCTGGAGAAACCTCTCCTCTTTTAAAACTCTGATATGCGTGATATGCAACATTACCAGTACATTTATCATATTGTTTTTGAATAGAGTGCATTTCCTCATAAGCTGTCTTTCTATCACAATTTATTCCTGTTACAAATATTGTTTCTTCATCTTTATCAATAGTCTTATTCTCATTTTCTGCATATACTAATACTTGTTTTAAATCAGATAAAGTTGTTTTTTGTGGGTTACTTGCATAATCAACTACACGCAATAAACTGTCTTTTATTGCCCATATTTTAGTTACTGCCATCGTCATCATCTCCATTATTTTTCGAATAATATATATCTAAAAATTTCTTTTCTATTACTTCTAAACACTTTTCAATATCTTCTACACTTACATTAGAAATATTATTTCTCACTTTACAAATATCCAAATATATTTCATAAAAGTTTTTATCTGGAACAGAAATTATTTTTTGTTTTAATCCTACTTTTCTCATATATGCTGATAAAGATAAATGACTTTTTTTCGCATTTCTTTGTAATTTTTTCTTTTCACTTTCACTAACTCTAATGTGTATTTCTGTTATTTTTTCTTTCATAAAATTTTCACATCCTTTCTTTTTTTTTGCTGGGGTTATAGGGGCACAAGCCCCTTTCAACGATAGTTGTCGGTTTTGTGTGTGCCACAAAACCTATGCTCGCTACACTTATAGATAATCTATTTAGTAGATTTCATATACTAAAAGTCAAATTATTATTTTAGTTTATTTTTCACTAAATTTTACCTCACATCTCTTTCAATATTTTTTTCTTTTGTATATTCTGGATATCTTATTTTTATTCCCTCATAAAAATATGGTGCATACTCACAAGAAAATATTTCACTAACATTATATTTTCTAGAAACTCTTTCATCTTCAATGTCTTTTTCACTATCATAATTACAACTATTCCATAAACTGAATGCCATTCTTATTACCTTTTCACTTGTACTTGTTTGATAAGGTTCTTGTATTGAATCAATGTTTATTTCTCCATTCTCTAAATTAAAAATTTTATCAAAATTATCTCTTGTTGTTTTACATACACCTAATACATATATTAACGATTTATAATATACGTCTGTCCTTCCTAATTTTTTCATTTCTACATACTTTTCATTAAAAAATTTTTTGTGTTCATCATCTTTAAATCTCATTTTCTATAACCTCTTTTCTTTTACTTTCTAAATTATTTGCATATTAAATTTCTATCATTGCTAATTTGCATATAAAAAATCCAAATTTTCATAATGACGTTGTTCATAATTTAATTTTTTATTATTTTTTATATTATATTTATTATCTTTAAACTTTTTTTCAATAGGGGATTGAATTTTTCTTTGATACTCATTTGAAGTTTTGTTAAATAGAGTATTAAACTTTTCTTTAATAGGTATTATTTTTCTATTTTGTATTTGTTTACTATTATTTTTATATATCATTTTCAGTTCTATATAACCTTTTTTATCTAATGAATTTATAAGTTTTGACACTTGTGTAATCGAAATGTTTAATAACTCACTTAGATTTTTATTACTACAAAAACATTCTTCATTTTCTTTACACAAAAATATTACAATTGATAATATAATTTTTTCCTTATCACTTAAATTTTTATCTGTTAATATTTCAAATGGAATCCATAATCCCTTTAAATTAAAATTTACCATACATATTTCTCCTTTTTTATTCTTATTTCGCCTTATTTGGCTGTTAAATCAAATTTTATTAATAAAACATATATTTTTATATACATAAAAAATCTCATTAAAATAAGCCTCAAAACATACATTAGTTTGAAGCTATTTAAAATATATTATCATATTTATAAAAATCATTATCTATATATCAATTCATTTAACACTATTTCTTCTGCTTGATTTTTTAAATTATTCATTGTACCAGTCCAGTAAAGCATATCTGTATTTTTCATATCTTCAGTCAAGTCGCTTTTTTCCTTTAGTTTGTTAATTATTAGATTTACTCTTTTTTCTGCTATTTCTTGTATTTCCTTTAAATGATTAGTTAAAGTATTTTCTATTAGCATTATTGTATACTCTGCCTTTCTATTTTCTTTTAAAAACTTTAACCTTGCTCTACCATATTTATTCAAATTTATTTTCTCTTGTTTTGGGGCTACCATATTTGGAATATAGTAATCACCTTTCAAAGTATAACTTATTCCTGTTTTTTCATCTATTATTTCTCTTTTCAATTCACTATCTTTCATAAATCATAACTCCCTATTTTTATTTTATATCAATAGTAGATTATCTGTTATCATCTAAAACATCTAACCATTATCTAACATTTTTACAAATTACTTGTATAATATTAAAATTTATTGTATAATTTATTTATCAATAAAAAATAAGATTAATACTTAGAAAATCCGAGTTTTTAAGTCTTTTAAAAGTTATTAATTAATATTAATAATAAACATATATTAATTAACTTAAAAGACTCAAAATCGTGCGGGAAACCATGTGGGTTCGAGTCCCACCATCGGTACCATTGACGTTTTTGTTCGAACTT
>CANRGU010000084.1 GCA_947630255.1 uncultured Clostridia bacterium
ATATCATCTGTAAGTAAAAGCAGTATAGAAGCAGCATTAGAACCTAGCAATACAGATTATTTATTCTTTGTAGCAGATAAAAATGGAAAGCTATATTTTTCAACAACAGATAGTGAACATAGCCAAATAATAAATAATTTAAGAAGTCAAGGATTATGGCTTGAATATTAAAAAGCAATAGAAAAGTGGACTCTTTGAGGGTCCACTTTTTGGAATATATTAAAAACTTTTATTGTGCAATATCTAATAATTTTTTATTAACTCTAGTTTGAACGTCAATATAATATTTAGCTTCTTCTGTTGACATATCTTCTGATTCCCATTCATCGAAAGCTTCAACTTGCTCAGAATATTTTTGCATTATTGTTGCATATTGGTTTAATAATGAAAGGTCTGTGCTATTAGCTTGATATTTTTTCATAAAATCAATATATTCATTCATAAAAGATTCATATGAATCCATTGCATCTTTAAATTCTTTTGATAATCCATTTGAACTAGTTGAAGTTGTAGAGCTACTTGAACTTGTAGTTTGATTTTCTTGTTCATTAGTTTTTGGTGGTTCCGTTGTAGTTGGTGTTGAACTACTAGAATCAGATGAAGTTGACTCTAAACTTATATTCATCCTTTGTCCACCATAATAAGATAATTCTAAGTGATTTCCTTGATCATTATCTGCTGTATAGTGTTTATTACTTTTTTTATAATTTTTATTATAACCTTTAGCTGAACACTCATTTACATATTTATCATAATTTTCTTTAGATACATGTCCTAATGTTATACTAATTTCATTTGATGTATCTGTACTAATGTATCCACCATCAAATTCAGGTATTGGTAAAGTATTTGCTAGTTCACTTGTAGGCCATGTGATTTTTTCAAGTTTACGAGCGACAGAAAAGCTTATTTTTAAATTAGTTTTATCAGAAAAATACATATATATTCTGTCTCCATTTTCATTAAATGCTTCAAATGATGAATCTGAAGTAACATCTATATTAAAACCTTTCTCCTCACATTTTTTAATATAATCATTATATTCTGCTTTAGTCACATCATATAGTGTTAAATCTAAAGAACTATTACTATCATAATTGATTTTTCCTTTTTTAGCTGGTAATTCAGGCAAATAATATCCTAAATTTGTTGTACTTAAGTCTAATTTTTTCTCTTTTTTTGGTAACCCTATAAAAAGAGCTATTACTATAAGAACAACTGCAACAATAATTGCAATAAACCACCATTTTTTGTAAAATGGTTTATTTGTTTTAACTTCATTAGATTTTACCGTTTCTTTTTCCATATATATCTCCCCTTAAAATATATTTAGCATATCTTTATGCTTTATAGTACTGAAAAGCAGATTATTATTTACTAGCATTTCAGTTATTAATTATTGTCACCTCCTACAAAGAATATTAAGATTACATATTCTTTAAATATTTCGAAATTATTATATCAATCCTATTTTTATTTTTCAAGTATTTAGAGATAAATTCACGAATTATTTTGTTAATAAATTAAAGTAACATTATTATACTATCACTAAAAGGAGTGGTGCTATATGGAAGAAACTACTGAAAAGAATAAGGTTTTGCAAATTATAGGAAATAATATAAGGACTCTTAGATTATCAAAATGTATGACACAAGAGCAAATGGCTGAAAGATTAGATCATTCAGTAAATTTTGTTAGTTTAATCGAACTAGGAAAGTCTGGAATGAGTGTAGCAACTATTTTGGATATATGTAATATATTAGATGTAGATGTTAATTGTATATTTAAAGGATTACTTAATCATAGAGTAAAAGATAAAGATCAAAAATTAATAGATAATATTTTAATGTTATCAAAAGAAGATAGAAATATAATAGAAGAATTAGTAAAACATTTTATAAATAAAAGCAATAAATAAATAAAAAAAGATATAGTTGGCAGTCTATATCTTTTTTTATTTTACAAATTATTATAAATTATGTTTTTATAATCCCATTATTTCTTTTTTCTTTGCCTCAAATTCTTCTTTAGTTATTATACCATCATCAAGCAACTCTTTTAATTTTTTAACAGTTGCAATCTGTTCATCATAAGACATTGTATTTGCTTTTTTGGTTTCGGCATTTTGCCCTACATTTTGAGCAACACCTTGTGCCATATTCATACCCAATATCATTCCACCCATGTCGCCAAATCCATTATTCTGCACACCTTCTGCGATTTTTTGTTGTGCTAAAATATTAGATGCTTTTTGAGATACATCTTCATAAGCCTTCATATTCATTTTGTTTTCAGAGAATTTATTAACAAGTTCTCTTGAACGTTCAGAAAATTCTATATTTTCAATTGCAACTTTAACAATTTTGAATCCAAATCTTTCTTCCCAAGTTCCTGCATTATATGAATCATTTGCGATTTTTTCAGAAATAGCATTTGATTGAGAAGGTAATTGAGAAACTCTATATGTACCAGAAAGTGAATTTAAAGCAACTGAAAAAGATTGCAAAAATTCAGATAATAGCTGTGCTCTAACATTTTTATCATCAAAACTATAATAATTTACATTTGCTGGTACGAAATTTTTAATAAAAGTTTCAGGATTAACAATTTGAATAGAAAATGAACCATATGAATATATTTCAAGGTCAACTCCATAATACAAGTCATTATAAACTTGTGGTCCGTGTGTTCCATAATAAATATTTCTAATTTCTCTCAAGTTTACAAACGCAATTTGTTTATTTTCAGAAGAGATTCCACCAAAAGTTACTCTATCTTTAACTTGATCTATAATTGATGATTTGACACCATCTTTATTAAAGATACTGCTTTGACCGTTTTGATATTCATATCCGCCAGCTTCTGTTATTATTTCTTCAATTCCTGATTGACTAAAAATAAATGCTGCTGTATTTTCAGGAACATAGATTTTTGAACCATTTGAAATAATACCTTCTGAACCATTATTATTTGTTCCTCGTCCATTGTTATTACTTTTTAATATGCCAGGTGAAACCACCGTATGTTCATCAAAAACTCCAGCTGTAATAATATCTTTCCATTGATCTGCAAAAGTTCCTCCTATTGCACCTGTAAATGCTCTAATAATTCCCATATAACTAAACCTCCATATTTTTATTTTAAAGTTTGTTCTGTATCACAATATTTGCATTTCACAATTTGACCTTTAGCTCCAGATAATGTTGCCCTACAAGATATACATCTAATCGTTACATTTTCTTTTTTATTTCCATCTGGCTTTATTCCAAGTGCGCCTGCAAAACTGCCAACTGTATTTTTAATAGTATCAGCTACTGTTGCTATTCCTGGTATATAACTGCGCTCGCCTTCATCAAGCTCAGCTGCATGTCCAGTCAATAATTCCCAAATTTTATCTAGCCATTTTAATGCCTCTTTTTTTCCAAATGTATTAAATACAAAATATTCTTGACTATTTAAAAAACAAATTTCAAGTTGATGATAACCATTTTCGCTTTTTCCTAAAGTTATTTGTGGTTTATCGTCAAATTTTTTAATTTGATTGAGAGGAAATTTTAACGTTTCTTTTGTTCCACCGAAAATACCTTTTCTAACATAGATTAAATTCATATTAGTTAAGACTAATTCGCCTAATTCTCCAAGTTTTTTTCCTATAGGATGATATACATTATCATTTCGAATAATAACTGCTTCATTTTGTAATAAATTATAGTCTGCCATAATCAATGCCTCCTCATATACTATATTTTACTAGATTAAGTATAGCATATTAAATTTTCTATAACAATATTCTATAAAAAAATATTTAAGTATGTTTTAAGTACATTTTCTTTTGTTTTTATATGACAAATCTATAACAAAAAAGCAAAAAATATTGACAGCAGGGAAAAGTTGATATATCATAAATGTATAAATTATAATCGACATAAAAATGAGTAAATTTGGAAAAATAAAAAAGACTAAAATTAGTCCGTCCCAAAAAAGAAAAAAACAAAAGAAGGAGAAAAAACAAATGAAGAAAGAAAAAATAAAAAACAGAGGAATTACATTAATTGCCCTAATAATCACAATAATAGTGATGTTAATACTAGTAGCGGTAACAGTAAGTGTAGCATTAAATGGAGGACTATTTAACTATGCAAAAAAAGCGGTAGGAGAAACTCAAAACGCGATAAATGCAGAACAAGAACTAGCAAATGGAAAAATAAAGGTAGGAGAGAAATGGTATAATAATATAGATGATTATTTAAATAATATAGAATCGTCAAATCCAGAAGTACCAGGAACAGGGAATTTACCAGAAGAAATAAAGGTAGGGGATTACGTAAATTACACACCAACACCAGGAACATACGAAATATCAGACGATATAACAGGATTAACTGGATACACAAGCAATAATTTTACTCCAACGGGAAGCCAAACATTTACAACCCCAATAGGAGAACAAGCATTAAAGTGGAGAGTATGGAAAATAGATGAAGAATCAGGGAAGATTGAAATTATTTCCGCAACACCAACGACAGAAAAAATAAATCTAAGAGGCGCTAATGGGTATAACCATGGAGTGGACATATTAAACGATATGTGTAAAACATTATATAGTAATGAAAATGCAATAGCTAGAAGCATGACAATAGAAGATATAAATAGTAAAACAACATATAATCCGCAAACAGATGCAACTGACTATGGAACTGTATACACATTTAGTAATTGTGAATACCCTGTAATATATGCTAAGGAAATAGGTAGTACAGAAAATGGGCTAAATGAAACACAGAATTTATTAACAGTAAGTGAAGGTGTGAGACTGGAAAATGGAAATGCAGATTATAACACATATATAGGCTCAAAAACAGCAGATACATTAATTGTAACAAATACAAACTATGATTATCGTCCAGCAAGCTATTTAAGAACAGACTTAGGAAGAAATAATGCACCAGCTGATTTAATGATTGAGGGATATTGGCTGGCTTCTCGAACAGTTTCGGTTAGTGACTTATTTGGGTTTACTACAGAAGTAGTTTTTACTACCAGATTGCAGGAATCGGATGCTGAAACATCATATTTTGTAGACCCAATGTTTGGATACTTAGTTGGAAATGGTGTCATTGAAAATGGTGGACCTTTTCCGGTTAGACCGATAGTTGAGCTACCTGAAACTACTACATGGTCTTTGGGCAAACCACAAGAAGATGAAACTCCAACTTGGGATATAACGTTCTAGAGGTTAGAAAAAGGATTATCATTGCCAGATACAATCCTAATCTTTGTCATATACAGAAATTCTAAAGGAGCACCTCTCATTTGGGTGCTCCTTTCATTTTTATTTGTTAATATTATTTTAGTTTTCCATAATACATATCGCTAAATATTCCGCCTTTTTCAATTAATTCATCATATTTTCCATCTTCCTCGATTTTTCCTTTATTTAAAACTATAATTTTATCACAGTTTTTCAAAGTAGTTAATCTATGTGCAATTGATATAATAGTAGTATTATTTTCTTTTTGCAATTTTTCTATTTCTGTTTGAATATGTTTTTCTGATGTATTATCTAAAGCTGATGTTGCCTCATCTAATATTAAAAT
>CANRGU010000085.1 GCA_947630255.1 uncultured Clostridia bacterium
AAGTGAGATTAAGAAGTGATATAGACGAGGCAATACAAAGTTCCAATGGAGAAGAACTAACACTTACAATCAAAAGAAATAATGAAATAAAAGATATAAAACTTATTCCAACTACGCAAGAAACAAAAGCAATAGGAATATATTTAGGAACCCAAGATAGCGATTTATCAGGAGAGATAAAAAGTATATATCAAAATTCACCAGCAGAGGAAGTAGGAATTAAGGCGGGAGATAAGATATTAAGCATAAATGGTGAAAATGCAGAAGGCGATCCATATAAAATAGTAAATTTAATTTCAGAAAGTAAAACTGACGAAATAGCCGTTCAAATTGATAGAAATGGAGAAATAAAAGAATTTAATGTAAAACCAGAAATCCAAAAAACATATGTAATTGGAGTAACATTTAAACTAGCAGAGAATAACTTTATAAACAACATATATTATGGATTTTGGGACACAACTGAATTTTCATTAGCAATAGTAGATAATTTAAAAATGATGTTTACAGGAAATGTAAGTGCAGACCAACTTATGGGACCTGTTGGAATATCAGAAGTAGTTTCTAAAACACAAGGTATAGTAGAATTTGTATATATGCTAGCACTAATATCGTTATCATTAGGTGTAACCAACTTGCTTCCATTTCCACCTCTTGACGGAGGTAAAATAGTAATATTATTGATAGAAGCAATTAGAAGAAAACCTATAAAAGAAAATGTAGAAATAGCAATACAGATGGCAGGATTTTGTCTGCTTATTGGATTATCAATATATGTAACATATAACGATATATTAAGAATATTTTAACGTAGTAGAAGGGATGAAAGAACAAATGCTAAATGTAGTAAAGGACATATTTAAAGATTATGAAGAACAAAGCAATATATTAGACGCAAAAATAGAAAATATAAATTTATTTAAAAAGAGCAACAAATTAGAGATAAGTATTATAACAGAAAAACAAATAACCATAAAAGAAATTGAGAAATTTGAAGAATATCTAAAAAATAGATTCCAAATAGAAAAAATATCCTTAAATATCAAATTTGGCAAAAAAGGGGACAGACCCCTTTTTTGCCAAGAACTAAAAAACGACTGGGAAAGTATTGTAAAATATATTGCAAAAAAATATCCTTTAACAAAAGCCATATTGGAAAAGACAAATATTGAGGTAGAAAATAATAAGGTTATAGTTTGTTTAAATACTAAAAATGCAAATTTTTTACATGATTATGAGATAGATGAAGAAATACAAAAAACAATAGAAAATATATATGGAGAAAAAACAAAAGTAGAGTTTAAAGAAAATATTACAGAAGATACTTTAAAAGAGCAGGCAAAATTTCTAGAAAATTTAGAGAAGAATGCATGTGAAGATTTAATGCACGAAATAAATGTTCAAAATGAAATAGCACATCAAATGGAAGAACAAAAGAAGAAAGCAGAAGAAGCTGAGAATAAAGACGAGACGAAAAATCCATTAATATTGGGAAAAACTGATAAAATAAAAGAGACAATAGTTAAAATATCCGATTTAACTCCAGATTATGGAAGAGTTGCAATAGAAGGAAAAGTTATCAGTGTAGACTCAAAGGAATTAAAAAATGGAAAAACCCTTGCTATGTTTAATATTTATGATGGTACAAGCACTATTACTTGTAAAGCATTCATAAGCGAAGAAAAATCAAACACAGTAATGGTAAGATTAAATGAAGCAAAGAGATTAAAAATAGTTGGAAATGCTCAATTTGATAGTTATGCAAAAGAGCTTGGAGTTATAGCAAATATAATTATAGAAATGCCAGACATTGAAGATATAAAAAGAGTAGATTTATCAAAAGAAAAAAGGGTAGAGCTTCATCTTCATACTCAAATGAGCCAAATGGATGGAGTAAGTTCTGCAACAGATTTAATAAAAAGGGCAAGTTCTTGGGGTATGAAAGCAATAGCAATTACAGACCATGGTGTTGTTCAAAGCTTCCCAGAAGCAAAAAAGGCTGCAGATAAATTTGGAATAAAGGTTATATATGGAGTTGAAGCATATCTCGTTCCAGATGATAACGCTATTGATTTATCAAATGGCATGGACGAAGAATATATAGTTTTAGATATAGAAACAACAGGACTTTCATTTAGAACAGAAAAAATAACAGAAATTGGTGCAGCTAAAGTTAAAAATGGTGAAATTGTAGATACATTTGAATGCTTTGTGAATCCAGAAGTACCAATTCCACAAAAAATAGTTGAAATAACTCATATAACAGACGAAATGGTTAAAGATGCAGAAACAATTGACAAAGTAATGCCTAAATTTTTAGATTTTATAGGCAATTTAAAGTTGGTTGCACACAACGCAGATTTTGATGTTGGATTCTTAAAATACAATGCAGAGAATTTAGGGCTAAAAATGGATAATGAGTACATAGATTCTTTAAAATTATCAAGACAGTTATATCCAGAGTTTAAAAAACATAAACTAGGAATAATTGCAGAAAAATTAGGAATAAAAGTAGAAAATGCACATAGAGCTTTAGATGATGTTAAGACATTAGTGCAAGTATTTATAAAAATGCTTGAAAAAGTAAATGAGGAAGAGCCTAAAAAAAGAGGAAAAAAGAAAGAGGAGAAAAAGGAATTATATAAAACTCTTCCTTCATATCATGCAATAATTTTAGTAAAGAACTATAAAGGATTAAGAAATTTATATGAACTAATATCAATATCACACTTAAACTATTTCTATAAAAAACCTCGTATTTTAACAAGTGTATTAGAAAAATATAAAGAAGGATTAATACTTGGAAGCGCTTGTGAACAGGGAGAATTATATAGAGCAATAGTTGCAGGAAAGTCTGATGAGGAAATAGAAAAAATCGCAGAAAGGTATGACTATTTAGAAATACAGCCACTAGGTAATAATGAATTCATGGTAAGAAATGGAACTGTATCAGGCGAAGAAGAACTAAAAGATATAAATAGAAAAATAGTGTCTCTTGGAGATAAACTAGGTAAAAAAGTTGTTGCAACATGCGATGTTCACTTCATGGATCCAGAAGATGAAATATATAGAAGAATATTAATGGCAGGTCAAGGATTTTCAGACGCAGACGAGCAAGCACCGCTTTACTTAAGAACAACAGAAGAAATGCTAAAAGAGTTTGAATATTTAGGTAGAGAAAAAGCTTATGAAGTAGTTGTAACAAATACAAATATCATTTCAGATATGTGCGAAGAAATAAGCCCAATATCATCAGAAAAATGTCCACCAGTATTAGAAAATGCAGAAAGGGACATAAAAGATATATGTACAAATAAAGCAAAAGAATTATATGGAGACGTTCTTCCACAAATAGTACAAGACAGATTAAAAAGAGAGTTAGATTCAATTATAAAAAATGGGTTTTCAACACTATATATTATTGCACAAAAGCTAGTTTGGAAGTCTAACGAAGATGGATACTTAGTAGGATCAAGAGGATCTGTTGGTTCATCATTTGTAGCAAACATGTTAGGAATAACCGAAGTTAATTCGCTTCCACCACATTACAGATGCCCTAAATGTAAATATTCAGATTTTACTGATTATGGAATAAAAAATGGAGTAGACTTGCCAGATAAAACATGTCCTAAATGTGGAGAAAAACTATGCAAAGATGGAATGGATATACCATTTGAAACATTCCTTGGATTCAATCGGAGATAAGGAACCAGATATTGACTTAAACTTTTCAGGTGAATACCAGTCAAAAATACATAGATATGCAGAAGTAATTTTTGGACAAGGCAAAACTTTTAAAGCAGGTACTGTTGGTACAATAGCAGATAAAACAGCATTTGGATATGTAAAAAATTATTTTGAAGAAAGAAATATACCAGTTACAAATGCTGAAATTTCTAGATTAGTTGCAGGTTGTACAGGAGTAAAAAGAACAACAGGTCAGCATCCAGGCGGAATTATAGTTGTACCGCATGGACGAGAAATATGTGAATTTACACCAGTACAACACCCAGCAGATGATCCAAATTCAGATATTATAACAACACATTTTGATTATCACTCTATAGATAAAAACTTACTAAAACTAGATATGCTAGGTCATGACGATCCGACGGTAATAAGAATGTTGCAAGATTTAACAGGAGTAGATCCAAAAACTATTCCACTCGATGATAAAAAAACCATGAGTTTATTTACATCAACAAAAGCATTAGGTGTTGAACCAGAACAAATTCATTCTAAAACTGGCTCATTCGGAATACCAGAATTTGGAACAAAATTTGTAAGAGGAATGCTCGAAGACACAAAACCAACTACATTTGAAGAATTAATAAGAATATCTCGGTTTATCACATGGTACAGATGTATGGCTTAATAATGCAGAAACTCTAATAAAAGAGGGAAAAGCAACACTTAGTGAAGCAATTTGTACAAGAGATGATATAATGACATATTTAATTAAGAAAGGACTAAATCCAGATCACGCATTTAAGATAATGGAAGCAGTACGTAAAGGAAAAGTTGCAAAAGGTGCAGAACCTAAATGGGAAGAATATGTAGAAGAAATGAGAGAGCACGATGTACCAGAATGGTATATAGAATCGTGCAAAAAAATAAAATATATGTTCCCAAAAGCGCATGCTGTAGCATATGTAACAATGGCATTTAGAATAGCATGGTTTAAAGTATATTATCCACTTGCATATTACGCTACATATTTTAGCATAAGAGCAGATGATTTTGACAGTGAAATAATGATAAATGGAAAAGAAAAAGTAAAACAAAAAATGAAAGAATTAGAAGCACTTGGCAACAAGATGTCAGTAAAAGAAAAAGGAACTTATACAATACTTGAGATTGTATTAGAAATGTATGAAAGAGGATTTAAATTTTTGCCAATAGATTTATACAAATCTCATAGTACAAAATTTTTGATAGAAGATGGAGCAATACGTCCTCCGCTTTCTAGTATACCAGGACTTCGGAGGAGTTGCAGCAGAAGGTATATATAAAGCGGTAGAAGATGAACATGGAAAATTCATGTCAATAGATGATTTTCAAGTAAAATCAAAAGCAGGAAAAGCAGTAATAGATATGCTTACAAAATTCGGATGTTTTAACGGAATGAGTAAAAGTAATCAAATAAGCCTATTTGGATAGAAGTATAAAAATAAAAAGAACAGTCAATAAAAATATGAAGTGATAAAATGAAAGTAGACTGTTCTTTTTATTCATATAAAATATGACTATTAAAACACAAGAATATTACAAATATATTACATTTTATAAAAACAGTTGAAAAAGAAAATAATTAGTGATAAAAGTATAATATCAAATAAAACAACAAATTTAGGGAGCAAAAGATGAATAATTTAATATTTTATAGGCGAAAAAAGAGAAATCTAATAGAAAAGTCTATACATAAA
>CANRGU010000086.1 GCA_947630255.1 uncultured Clostridia bacterium
TATGATGTCTGTTTTTATCTTGAAAATTTTTTTAATTTTTTTTAAAAAATGCTTGACTTTTTATAGTTGGTCTTTCTCTTATACAATTAATACTTTTTTATTGTATTAAAACACAATCATTTAAGTCAATGGTGAAGTAAAATTTTTTTCTTCAAATAACAATTTATCAATTTTTTTCAAAACTTGCTCATATAAATTTTTATCAATCACATCTTTTTCATATAATAAATTATTTACAACATATTCTATTTTTAGCTTAATGTATCTATCTTCCATTTGCTGTCACCTATATATACTTATTTAAGAATAACTTGTACTATTACTAGCCTTAAATCCTTCTAATAAATATACATTAAATTACACAAAAAACTTCTACCTTAATCTTAAAAATTTTTCAATTTTTAAGAGGTAAGAATTCGACACCTTTCGGTATCGCCTCCTTACCCCCACACGGCAAAATGTCTTGTCAAATCTTCAAAACTGTTGGTACTCTATGTTTTTCATTTTTTCCAAATGTCTAATTTTCTTTATTTATTTTTCTTAAAAATTGGACATTTTTTGGTACTATATTTTTTGGAATAAATTTACATTTTTTTGCGAACATTTGATTGACATTTTCCTTTTATTTTTATATAATATAAAAATAAAAGGAGAAACAATATGATTAATATGTATATTGATGAGTCTGGCAGTATTCATCCAACTTCAAATAATTTAAACAGATTTTTTATTATTGGAATAGTAATACCCAAAGATTCACAAAAGTTAAAAAGGATTTATAAAATTTTTATAAGAAAAAATATAGATGAATTACGAAAATTAGATAAAGAAGGAAAAATGTTTAATAGTAATGGTCATTTTTTAGAATTAAAAGGAAGTTCTATGAATAAACCAATGAAACTAAATTTTATGAACTTCTTTTGCCAAAATAATTTATTCGAAATAAGATATATTATTTTAGATAACAATCAGTTAGAAGAAAAATTTATTAAAAATAAAGCTAGAACTTTTAACTATTTGTTAAAAATATTTTTAATTAATTCAATAAAGAAAAAATACATTGAGGATAAACAAATTTTTTTACAAATTGATGAAAGAAATGTGAAAACAGATGCTAAATATTCATTAGAAGATTATTTAAATCAGGAATTATTATTAAATGATAATCTTATTGAAAATATACAAGTAAAATATTTCGATTCGTCACAGAACTGTTTTATACAAATAGCTGATGTTTTTTCAAATATAATGTATTCTAATTTAATAACAAAAGGAAGCTATAAAAAAGAACTCCAACAATTACAACAAAATAAATATATATTACCACCATTTATTTTTCCACAAAAAAAATTTGAAAATAATATTAAAAAAATATAATTTGCATATAATATAATTGAATTGATGTAACTGTAAATCTAAGTAAGATTCCATTATCTCGGTAAGTGCTATGTAATAGCATAATCTCTTAGTTTTTACATCAATTCGCTTTTCAAACATTATTAATTATTTAAGTAATTACTATTGACTTTAGAATTCAAAAATGTTAAACTTAATATAGTTAAACAGTAAGTCCTTTTTTGTATGCCATTATCTCGGTAAGTGCTATATAATAGCATCATACTTAAGGCAATTTAACTATTTTTTTATTTTACCACTATTTATAAGTGGTATTTTTTTAAATTAATTTTATATTATCACATAATCAGTAAATTTATTAAAATAGTTGCTATCATATTAACAACTATTTTAATATCTATACATAGAATTTAAATAACTGATTATAATAATTTTTGTTATCTTTTCTTTATATTTCTTATTTTTCACTTTATATATGTTATTTAAAATTTCTTTTCTCTATTTAACTCTAAAGTATAACAAAATACATTTATAACATATTAATTGTCGTTTAAATAATAATTAATTGTTTCATCAATTTTTCTTTCAAAAATTTTAATTGTCATTTTTATATTATCTATACTCTCTATTTCTTTATTTATTTGTTCCACTATCTTCTTTTGTTTATTGATATTAGGAAGAGGAATTTCTAATTCTTCTAAATCTTTAATATTTATACCTGATTGCCTAGCTCGAGTTGATAAACCTATAATATGATTTTGTACATTTTCAGATTTTAAGAAGTAATATAACCAGTCCTCTATTATTTTTGATTTATCTATAACACATTTTATCAATGCAACATTATATGCTCCAGACAGGCCCTTTAATATTTGAAATACTGGTGGTCCATACCTTCCAATCATTATATCATTAGCATTGCATGTTTTATGCTTTAATGTTTTAGGAATATATACTGCATTATTATCATTTTTATAATCTCTTATTTGTAATAATCTTATATATCCTTCTTTATGCGAATATATGAAATTACTTTTAGGAGGTTGAATTCCTCCTTCAAATTTGCAAATATCTTTTAATTTAATTCTTTCCCAGTTAGAATCATATATTATATTAGGATGATAATTATTAATAATATCTTTTGTACTATTAATTATTTTTTCATAATTTTCAATGTTATTCACAATTTTTGTTTGTATTTCAATAGAAGGGATTGGAACTGTTAATTTTTTTAACGTATCTACTGATATATATTTTACAGTTGTCTGACTGCACAATCTTTCTAATTCAGTAACCAATTTTGGAATAATATAATAAAGGTATTTATTCAAGATTTTATCTTTATATTCATTTTTTATTATAATAGCATTAAATTGCTGATTAGTGGTTATAGGAATCTTAGTTATTGCATATTCTCCAATAGATGCTGTACAACATAATAAAACTGTATTCTCTGGTAATAATTTTACACTTGTTTTCTCCAACGCTTCCTGTGTTATATATTTTTCTGTTCTATATATGACTCTACCACTATTTCTTATATCATTTAATGTCATCCATGGAATATTTCCATTTTTCCAATAATTAATATTTTTAGTAGAAGGAGTATGTCCAGTATATATATGAGCAAATTCACCTAGTTCTAACATTTTTATTGATTTATCTTGTAAGAAATCATTACAATATCTTTTACCAACCAGTATATAGTTGTTTTTCTTTACTTCATCTACATCCATTTGTATAAAACCTATATTTAGTAAATCCTTTTTATCTTGCTGTTCAATATTTCTATGTGCAAGATAAGTATCTAAATCATTTGACATATTTAATTTTCTTCTATGATTATCTAAAGAATATCCATCATTTTTTACATCAAAATACCATATTTTATTTTTTGTGATTGAATTTTTTACATTAGTACAATATAATATATCTGTTTTTACTCCTGTATAAGGTAAGAATACACCCTGTGGTAAAGATATAATTGTATGTAAGCTACAATTTGAAAATAAATATTCTCTTGTTTTTCTTAAATCTTTTCTAAACAAAAAGCCTTCTGGAACTACAATAGCCATTCTACCATTTCCGGACACATTTCTAATAGCTTTTATACAATGCTGAACACAAATACTATCCCCATTATTACTGTTAATATCATATTTGTTTCCATAGTCCGTATGTTGAGAATAGGGCATATTAGTTAAAACTACATCATATTTTCCTTCTACTGGATGGGCTAAACTGTTTTGCATTTTTATATTACTATGCCCATCTCCAGCCAATATCATATTCATTTTTGTAATTCTAGCCGTATTAGTAATTTCGTTACCATAAATTGTAGTTTCTCTTAACTTTTTATAATTATCAGGTGTTCTTGCCATAGTATTATGTATATGCTTATAACTTTCAATTAAAAGGCCTCCTGTTCCACAAAAAGGATCATATATTTTCTCTCCGATTTGAGGATTTACTAATTTCACCATTGTTTTTACTATGTGTCTAGGAGTAAAATATTCACCTAAATCATTTCCAGATGCAGTTGATTGTTTTAAAAAATACTCAAATGCATCACCCTTTACATCTGAATTAATATCTGTTAATGTTAGCGGATCAAGTTTATCAATAATCCTTTTCAATACGGTAGGATTACTTATCGATAGTGGTGAAAAAATATTATCTCCATATTTATTTCCTATATATGGTAATACCGTGTCGTTAACATAACTTAATAATTCATTACCTGATTTATTTCTAATATTATCCCATCTATATGCTTGTTCAATAGTTGGTTCTATTCCTGATAATTCTTTATCATATTCAATTTCACTAATTAATTTTAAGAAAAGAATATTAGCAAATTCACTAAAGCGTTCTATACCAGCTCTTAGTCCCTCCACTCTTAGCATATTATTAGCTTCATCAAAAATTTTAATTAACTCTTCTCTACAATATTGTACTTTTTTTGATATTGTATTAACCTCATATTTATTTATATATTCTATCGCAAGCAATTCTCTTATAAATTCATCTAATTCTTCACCATTTAATAATAATGTTTTTTCATATTTAGAATGAATTGCCTTGCAAAAAACTCCATCTGTTGCATATACAATTGGAGCATCAATCGCTTTTGAATATGCTAATCCTTGTTCCAATGCTTTATCAATATTTTGCCCTTTCTTTTTTGTTTCTATAACTATTAATGGTTCATCTGAGTCTTTTCTATATAAAACATAGTCAGGTCTCTTTCCTTGCAATTTCTTCTTTTCTTCATCTGTTTTTGGCTGTTCAAAAAAAACATTTTTATCTGGTCCATCTAATTTCCATCCCAAATTTTTTAATCTATTATTAACCTGAATTCTAGCATCTGCTTCTAAATCAAAATTATACATTTATTTCCCCCATTATAATAATGATATTATTATATAGTAATAATATATCACAGAAAATTGAAATTTGAAAAATTGACATTAAAATTTAAAATAAATGATATATTTTTGTAATATATATTATTATAATGTTAAAATAATTTTTTCTATGTTTTATATTTTCAACATTATATCCAAGGCATCCCTAAATCCAGTTGTATAATATTTTCTATTAAAATAATGAAAACTATCTAATATTTCTTCTTCTAACTTATCTAACTTTTCTTTTGTAAATTTATGTTTGTCACCATCTATGCAAGTTAAAATGACATTTACACATTTTTCAAAATCATATATGTGATTTTTGTCTTCTTCGTTTAATTCAACTTCTAATTCTTCCTCCCTAAATTTAAACCATTTCTCCAATACATTTTTTTCTTTTTCCATAATTAAAATTCTCCTTTTTAAAAATACTCGTATTAATTGCATAAGGATAATTTTATACTCTGAGATACACATTAATTTTTATATTAACACTTTGCATATACCCACACTTATTAACATATTTTAAAATTACCATATTGTTACTACTATGTGCATGGGATTTGGATGTAATGCTGCAGGAGTTGTTGGAGCAAGGATTATCGATTCTCCAAGAGAAAGATTGAT
>CANRGU010000087.1 GCA_947630255.1 uncultured Clostridia bacterium
ATTAAATATAATATGGGTACTTATGACTGGGTACAACTTGATTTGGATAAATTAAAAGAATATGATCCTAAAGGTGTAGATAAATATTTAAATCCTGTAGATGAAGATATAGATTTAAAGATATAGGAGGTGTCTTTAATAAAAGAAGAACAAAAATGTACACCAAAAGAAATAACACTAGATATGCTTAATACTTACCCAAGTGAAATTGTTGATTTTGTTAATGATGAAATACGTTCTAAATATGGACATCTAGATAACGAAAAACAATTTTTAAACAAACTTAATGATTATGAAAGAGTTGCATTTGAGTTTTTTGAGTTAGATATAACTTTTAGTAATATAAAGTTATTAGAATATAGTTATTCATTTAATAAAGATTTTTATAAAAATGTTGATGTATTAAAAGATTTTATTTCAAAAAGTGATTTTAAAAAGAAAAAAGAATTTTTAAATATTATAGAAGATTATTATAAGTTGTACAGAAATAAAAACCATAGTAATATGTCTATTTATGATTCTATTGATTTAAGAGACTCTTTCTTAAAAAGATATAATGATATATTAATTAATTGGTGCAATTTTTTTGATGGGTACTTATTAAAGAATATGCCTGAAGAATACAAAGAAAAATTACTTAATAAATATAAAAAGTATGATGTAAAAATATAAGGAGGTATGTTTATATATAATAGAAAAAGAAAACTTAAAATAAACAAAAAATATTATAATGTTAGAATTGGAACTTACCCTAATAATAGAATCTCTGTTTCTTTGGTAAATCCAAAGGAAAATATAGAAATTACTTTAAATTTAGAGGATGAATATATCCCTGATGGTCGAGTGTTTTTAAATCCTATTATTAATAAACTTGGAATCTTACCACAATTAAAAAAATTAAGAATTATTAGAGAGATAACTGGTATTTTAAATTATAATTATGTAGCAGTTCCTGTTGCGATACTTAATACAGGAATCTTAAAAAAATATGATTCTGTTGGTATGAACGATTATTTAAGCAAAGTTGGTGGTGTTTATGAATAATAGATTAAAACTATATGATACACGTCTTAATATTAGGTTAAATAAAAAAGAAAAAAATATGTTAAGAAAAAACGCTTATAAAAATAATCTTACCATGTCTGATTATGTTAGAACTCTTATTCTTATTGATAATAGAAAAAAGACTCTTTGTAATCAATTTAGTAAGATAGAAAAACTCGATAAAGAAATAAAGATTGCTAAAGTTAAAATCAGGAGGGATATTTAATTTTGTTTTTAAAGCCTAAAAAAGAAAATAATAAGAAAATCCCCAAAACACTTTTAGATTTTATTCCATTTCAAGACGTTTGGAACAATTATGTTTATTTGGATAACAATAAAATTATTGGTGGAATAACTATTGGATCTATTAATTTATCATTGCTTTTTGATGCAGAGCAACAAGTAAAAGTTAATCAATTAAAAAAAGTTTTAAATTCCATTGATTATCCTATTAAGATATTTAGTTTAGATAAACCAATAAATTTAGAAAATAATCTAAACACTTTAGGTACAAAAATAAAATTAGAAACAAATAAATATAAAAAGAAATTGTTGGAAGAAGATTATGATTATATAAAATTTCTAAATACTCAAAAATCTGTAATCAATAGAGAGTTCTATTTGATTATTGAAGAAGATGTTGGAAATGAAAATCTATTAAAGCAAAAATTAAATGACTTGATTCAAGAGTTCAATTCTATTGGACTTAGTTGTTCTCTTGTTTCAAGTGAAGAGTGGCGAGATATAATTTATGTTACTTTAAATCCTGTTACATCTCTTGATATTTTCAAAAAAGATGGTACTACTATTACTAGGTCTTTTAAGGAAAGAATCGCCCCAAGTGGTCTTAAAATTAGGGAACGTGACTTAATAGTTGGTGATAGCTATGTTAGTGTTGTTACATTAAGGAGTTACCCATCTTTAGTTAATGTGGGATGGCTTGGTGCAGTTGCTAATGTTGACCATACTCGTATGGTCATTAGCATTAGTCCAATGAATACTGAAGAAATTAAAAATATATTAAAGAAAAGTATATCTGAAGTTAAATCAAAAATGATTAATATTAATGATTATAATGATCAGATTCTTTTTAATAATCAAATGCAAGATTATGTAGAATTGGTTAATCGAATTGATCGAGAGCATGAAAAGTTTTCTTTATTAACTGTCAACTTTTTTTGTTATGGTGAGACTCAAGAACAACTTAATAAAACTTTAAAAGAATTAAAGTCTACGCTTTCTTCTTATGGTATGGGTGGTTCTAGTCTAATGTTTGAACAAGAACGAGCTTATAAAATGTGTTTGCCTACCATGTATAATGAGTTACAAAAACAATTTGGTTTACCAGTACCTATGCTTACTACTGCATCATCTTTTCCATTTATTTTTCAAAATTTACAAGATGATGGGGATTCATTAATGTTAGGTTATGATTCTTTGGGTAGTTTGTTATTCTTTGATTTATGGAAAAGAACGCCCAAACGTAATAATTCCAATGCTGTTATAGTTGGAAAGTCAGGATCTGGTAAATCTACTTTAATAAAAAAACTAGTTCGTGGAACATGGTGTCGTGGCAGCAAAGTAATAATAATTGATCCTGAACGGGAATACAGAGATTTATGTAAAGCAGTTGGTGGTGCTTGGATTGATGCAGGTACTGGTATCGCAGGTATGATTAATCCACTTGAGGTAAGGCATGGAGCTGACGAGTTCGATGAAGAAACGCAACAGAATACATCCAATGATTTATCAAGACATTTCCAAACTTTTAGAACTTTTATAAAATACTATTTACAAGATTTAAATGCTTATGAACTTACAAAAATCGAGGAAACTTTAATAGAGGTATATGCTGATAAAGGCATAACTTTTGATACCGACTTATCTAAATTATCAAGTAAGGATTATCCTATTATTGAAGACTTATATAATAAAATAGTTTTAAAATTAAAAGAGGCAAAAGAAGAAAAAAGTTCTTCAAATGTAATTGACTCTTTAGAAAAAATTAGTTCATTATTAAAACGAGCAACTATTGGTGCTGATGCTAAACTTTTTAATGGTATTTCCACAATTAATGTGGATAAAAATACTGATTTTATTGTACTTGATATTCATAGTTTGGTGGATTCTGATACTACAATTTTAAGAACACAATTCTTTAATATTTTGTCTTGGGCTTGGAACGAGATAAGTAGAAATCGTGACGAACAAGTTATTCTTGTGTGTGATGAGTCACACTTGCTCATTGATCCATCTAATCCTGATGGTGCTGACTTTTTAAAAAGATGTACTAAAAGATGTAGAAAATATAATTCTGCAGTATGGACTATCTCACAAAATTTTATTGATTATACTGCTGATGGATTAGAGAGGTACGGTCAAGTAATAATTGATAATAGTACCTATCTTTTGGTTATGGAACAGGGACAAAGAGAAATCGAATCAGTACAACGTATGATGAATTTAAGTGAATCAGAGGTACAATTTTTAACCACTGCTGGTAAAGGTCAGGGTTTATTTGTAATTGGACAAGATAAACGTATGCCTATACAGATTCTTTTAAGAGAAGAAGAAAAAGAATTGTTTGGGGATGCAGGTGGTCGTTAATTAATATTAATAAGGTACTAATAATTGCTCTTTTTCCATGTTTAATAGTAATCTTCTTTGTGCTTTTTATTATTATGCTTTGTAGTAATAATATAAGTAGTAGCGAGGAAGTTGCAGTTGCTACTACTTTTAGATTACCATTTGATAGTAGTGTAAAATATCATAGAACATCCCCATTTGGATATAGAACAGATCCATTTACAAAAGCTACTAGCTTTCATGATGGAATAGATCTTTCTGCACCTGCAGGTACTAATATACTTGCAAGTGCTGATGGGGTTGTTGATAAAACTGGATTTGAAACTGGGGGTTTAGGAAATTTTGTTTATATAAAACATGAATATAATGGTACAACATATTTTACTGCTTATGGTCACATGAGTGATAATTCTATTGTTGTTACTAAAGGTCAAAAAGTTAAACAGGGAGATAAAATCGGCGTGATAGGAACTACTGGAAATAGTACAGGTATTCATTTGCATTTTATGATTATGAGTCCAATTGCATCATACAAAAAAGAATATCTAGTAAATCCTAGTTTACTTGTGGAAGTTTTAAAATGATATTTTGGTACATTTTTGTATTATTACGAAGATATAAAATCATTAAATTTAGGTACATTTAGGTAGTTATTTTATATAGAAATAATATCAATTTGTTATCCATTTTGGATGACAACGGGCTTTTTTTCTATAAATTCTTTAATATTTTGTATTCCATTTGGTATCCATAAAATTATTTGTCATACAATTTAAAACTTACAATTCCTTTATTTCATGGGCTAACTCGCCACTGGCGATGTTGATTGTCAGCCGTACTTATCCTGCTTTTATATCTAACATGAAGTAAGTGATTTTTACCTATACTTTTTTGAAATATCAGGTACATTTTTATGTACCTAATAATTTTTATTTTGGAGGTGATTCTTTGAATAGTGATACTATTGTAAAAGGTAGAATTGATGGTACATTAAATGAGGCATTTAAAAAAATAATAACTGATTTAGGTTTAACACAACAAGAATTTATTGAGGAATCTGTTAAAAAGTTTGTACTTGAAAATATTAATTTATTGATGGTAAGTGATAAAGATAAATAAGGATGAACGTATAAGTTTTAGGGTTACTAAAAATGAAAAAGAAGAGATAATATTACAAGCAAAAAAACAAAATATGAGTACAACAGAATTCGCTTATTCTTGTATAAAAAAGGAAATGGAAATTGTTAGAATTAATGATAGTCAGACACAATTTTTTAATATGTATGAGGTAGCTTTTAAAAAAGCCTTTGAAACTTATTTTAAAAGACTAATGGTTGTAATGAATAGAATAGAATTTAATTCTAGGTGGTCGCTTAAACAACAAGATATTTTTATGCAACATTTAAAAGTTCCACAAAATATGGAAGATTTAATTGTATCTGTTGTGGATCATCCTATAACAACAAAAGCACATGATTTGGTACTTAAAGATTTACGAAAAATGTCTAGTAATAAAAAGGAACTAAATGATGAGCAAGAGTGATATAGTTTTGAACATTCAGTATAAATATTGTAAAAATAAAAAAGTTGGTGTACGTGGATGGCTCAATTATGCATCAAGAAAACAAAAGGCAGATTATTCTTCTATTGATGAATATAATATGTTAAAGGATTATGCTTTGTTTTCTGATAAAGACTCTTTTTTAAATGAAGATTCAGAGTGTTATCTTTGGAATAATAATGGTGA
>CANRGU010000088.1 GCA_947630255.1 uncultured Clostridia bacterium
GGAAATATAATAGGTTCAATTAGTGTTTTAATTAGAAAAATACCTATCTTTGGAAATATAATGTATTCATCAAGAGGACCTGTATGTGATATTCATGACAAAGAAGTTTTAAGTAAGCTAACAGATGGTCTTAAAGAACTTGCAAAAAAATACAAAGCATTTGTACTAAAAATTGAACCAGATATAAAAAGTGATGATAAAGAATTTAGAGAAATAGTATCTAGTTTAGGATACGGAATAAAAGACGATGCAAAAAACTTTAGCGAAGAAATACAACCAAGATATGTATTTAGACTTGATATAAAGGGAAAAACAGAAGATGAAATATTTAAAGCATTTCATCAAAAAACCAGATACAATGTAAGACTTGCAAGCAAAAAAGGTGTAGTCATAAAAGAAGGAACAAGAGAAGATTTAAAAGATTTTCATGAAATAATGAAAATAACAGGCAAAAGAGATGACTTTATTATAAGACCATTATCATATTTTGAAAAAATGTATGACGAACTTGGTGAGCACGCAAAACTACTTATGGCATACTATGAAGATAAACCAATTTCTGGTATATTTAATATTGATTATGGAAACAAAGTATGGTACTTGTATGGAGCAAGTAGCAACGAACATAGAAATTTAATGCCAAACTATTTATTACAATGGGAAGGAATTAAATATGCAATAAGTAAAGGAAAAGACATTTACGACTTTAGAGGAGTATGTGGAATAATAGATGAATCACATCCACAATATGGACTATATAGATTTAAAAAAGGATTTAACGCTGAATTTACTGAATTCATTGGAGAAATATATTTAAACTTCAAACCGATAGTATACAAAACATATAAAATATCAGAAAAGTTATTTAAAAAAGCAAGAGGACTAGTAAGAAAACTAAAAGGAGAAGTAAAATAAATGAAATCATTAGTTATTAATAAAGATGATTTAAGGCATAATATAAAAGTAATAAAAGATTTAGCAAAACTAGATATTCCAAATGACAATGGCGAAAAATATAAACTAATAGGCGTAGTAAAAGGAAACGGCTATGGACTAGGTTTAATTGAATACTCCAAATTTTTAATTGACAATGGAATAGAAACCTTAGCAGTAGCAACACTAGAAGAAGCAGTAGAACTTAGAAAAGAAGCTAAAATACAAGAAGATATACTAATGATGTCTTCTACAAGTATAGAAGAAGACTTAAAAACTCTAATAGAAAATGATGTTATAATAACAATTGGTTCTAAAGATGATGCGAAAACAGTTTTGAAAATATCAAAAGAAATTAATAAAAAAATAAGAGCACATATAAAAATAGATACAGGTTTTGGAAGATATGGATTTTTATATACAGATATAAAAACAATAGTAGAAACAATAAAAAGCCTTTCAAATATTAGCGTAGAAGGTATGTATTCACATTTTTCACTTGCATACTACAAAAACGATAAATGGACTATTGAGCAGTTTAACAGATTTATAAATGTAATAGAAACATTAAAACTAAATGATATAAATATAAAAATGTATCATATGTGTAATTCACCAGCATTCTTAAATTATCCAGAAATGCAATTAAATGGCGCAAGAATAGGATCCGCCTTTTTAGGAAGAGTAGATGCACAAAATAATGTCGGCTTAAAAAAAATAGGTCAATTAAAAACAAATATAACAGAAATAAAAACAGTCCCAAAAGGTTACAATATAGGATATTTAAACAGTTATACAACAAAAAAAGAAACAAAAGTAGCAATAATTCAAGTAGGATATATGGATGGGTATAATATAACTATGAATTCAGATATGTTTAGATTTGTAGATAAATTAAGAGCATTATCTCACAGCATAAAAAGTTTTATGAAAAAAACTAATTTAAAAGTTACTATAAACGATGAAAAATATAATGTAATTGGTAAAGTTGGTATGTATCATTTAGCAATAGATGTAACAGACTCTAATATAAAAGTAAATGATATAGTTTACTTAGATGTAAATCCTCTACATGTAGATGGTAAAATTAGAAGGGAGTATGTGTAAATGAAAACAAAAAGTCCACGATTTTTCAAAAGATTCAAAGACTCAATAATAAACTTTGATGAATATAAAACATTTTTAGACGAAAAAACTAGGGTCGCAATAAAGTACGTATTAAAAATAGTTCTAATATTTACAATTATATTAGCAGTAGCATTGACATATAAGATAATTAATGAAGTAAATAAAATAATATCAGAATTTCAAAATCAATATCCTAATTTTAGCTTTAAAGATAACGTATTAGTTGTAGAAGGTAATAACAAAAAGATTGTAAATGGAGATAGTGCTGGATATTTTGGAATTATTTTAGACAGTGAAAAAGAAAATGTAAATGAAGTAGAAGAATTTGAGGATTATCAATTTATAATAGCTGTTTTAAAGGATAAAATTGTTATTAAAAATGTAGATGATTCACAGACTATGATGACATACGAAGATATAAGTCAAAATTATGATTTAAGTAGTGTAAGCAAAGATAGCATAATACAATACTTAAATGGAAATAGCATGATGAGACTATATGTTGCAATTACATTAACGTCATTTATATATTTTTATATAGCATATCTAATTCAATTTTTGCTTGATATATTGTTATTATCAGTAATAGGATATATAGTAAGTAAAATTGTTAATATTAAACTTAAATATAAATCAATATTTAACCTTAGTGTGTACTCGTTAACTTTATCAATTATATTATATTTGTTATACATGGTTATAAATCTATTTACAGGTTTTACAATAAAATACTTCCAAATAGCATATAACGCAATTGCATACATTTATATTATTACAGCTATGATGACTATAAAATCTGATTTAATGAAACAACAAGTGGAAGTTGGAAAAATTGTTGAAGAGCAAAAAAAAGTAAGAGAAGAAAAAAACAAAGAGCAAGAGGAAAAGAAATCTGATAAAAAAGAGCAAAAAGAAGAAAAGAAAAAGGAAAAGACCAGAAAAGAAAATAAAAAAGAAAAACCAGAAAACAGAACACCAGAAGGAAATGAGGCATAGAACTTTGCAAAAATTTTGAAGGAGGAAACATGAAGGACAACCAAAAAAATAAAAACAAAAAATATTACACAATACTTGCAATAGTCGCAATAGCATGCATTGTAGCTATTATAGGAGTATTGATATTTACAAATAACAAAACCGAAGAAGAGCAAGAAACAGATGAACTTGCATATACAGAGTTAATTAAAAAAATTGAAAATAATGAAGTAGAAGAAATAGAAATGACAGTTGGAAGCACAACTGCAAAAGTAAAATTAAAAGATGTAGAAAAAGAAAAAACTACAATAGTTCCAAGCACACAGGCATTTATTGAACTAGTGCAAGAAAAAGTTAAAAACGGTGAAAGCGATATAAAATTAAATCAAATTCCAAGTAATGTATTTTTAAAAATATCTGAAACATTATTATCACTTCTTCCGACAATTATGATAATAATACTTTTTATACTTATATTCAAAATGCAGGGCTTAGGAGATAAAGGAAAAGTATATGATGCAGATAAAAGTGAGAATACACATACAACATTTAAAGATGTTGCAGGACTAGATGAAGAAAAAAATGAATTAATAGAAGTAGTAGATTTCTTGAAAGAGCCAAAAAAATTCCATGAAATGGGAGCAAAAATTCCTAGAGGAATTTTGCTTTGTGGAAAGCCAGGTACAGGTAAAACATTAATTGCAAAAGCAATAGCAGGAGAAGCGGGAGTTCCATTTATATCAATGAGTGGATCAGAATTTATAGAAATGTTTGCAGGGCTTGGAGCATCAAGAGTTAGAAAATTATTTGAAAAAGCAAAAAAGATATCTCCATGTATAATATTTATAGATGAAATAGATGCAATAGGCGCAAGAAGAACAAATGCTTCTGGGGCAGAAAGTGAAAACAACCAAACATTAAATCAATTGCTAGTTGAAATGGATGGATTTGAAACAAACGAAACAGTTATAGTGCTTGCTGCAACAAATAGACCAGAAATGCTTGATAAAGCACTTTTAAGACCAGGAAGATTCGATAGGCAAATAACAGTTGCAACTCCTGACGCAAAAGGAAGAGAGGCAATACTTAAAATTCACGGAAAAGACAAAAAATTTGCAAACAATATAGATTTTGAATCCATTGCAAATGACACAGCAGGCTTTACTGGAGCAGAACTTGCAAATGTACTTAATGAAGCAGCAATAATAGCAACAATAAAAAAACATAAAAAAATACAAATGCAAGATATCGACGATGCAGTTAAAAAAGTAACAGTTGGACTTGAAAAACATAGTAGAGTTATTTCAGATAAAGACAAAAAACTTACAGCATATCACGAAGCAGGACATGCAATAGTAAGTAGATTTTTAGAAACACAATTCGATGTAAAAGAAGTATCAATTATACCAAGAGGTCTTGCAGGTGGATACACAATGTACAAAACAAACGAAGACAAATACTATATTTCAAGAACTGAAATGGAAGAAAAGCTAGTTGCTCTGCTTGGTGGAAGAGCTGCAGAAAAAATTGCATTAAATGATATATCAACAGGAGCAAGCAATGATATAGAAGTTGCCACAAACATAGCAAGAGACATGGTTACAGTATATGGTATGAGCGATAACATAGGTCCAATATTCCTAAAACAAAAAGACCCATATGAAAGACAAATATTTGGAGAAAATATAGATGATGCAGTAGGAGCAGAGGTAAAAAGATTAATAGACATAGCATACAAAAGAGCACAAGAAATAATACTAGCACACATGGATAAACTCACGGCAGTTGCTGAAAGACTACTAGAAAAAGAAATAATATCAGCAGAAGAATTTGAAACATTCTTTGAATAAAAACTGGCAAAAAAGAGGACAGACCCCTTTTTTGCCATTCTTACATACTTATTTCTTTTCCATTTAAATACTCTAAAATTCCACTATCTGTTTTGAAATTAAACTTGATTTTGTAGCTACATAGCTCTTGAGTTTTTTTATTAAACTTTTTATTTATCTCATTTATCCCATATTTTCCGGTCACCTATTATAGGAAGACCAATATGTGCAAGATGAGCACGTATCTGATGAGTTCTTCCAGTATGCAAAGTAACATCTAAAACAGAAGTATTATTTTCCAAATTTTCAGATAAAACTCTGTAAGATGTAACTATTTTTTGATAGCCTTTTTTTGGCTCATCAGAAATATATACAAAAGATTTTTTCCTATCCTTAAATAAATAAGCAGTTATCGTTTTACTTTTAACTTTAGGAATACCATAAACTGTGCATTTATAATGCTTTTCAATTTCCATACCTTTAAACTTATTAAGTAAAATATCTAAAG
>CANRGU010000089.1 GCA_947630255.1 uncultured Clostridia bacterium
AATGCTTTCTTTTGTTATATAATTAAAACAGTTTAAATCTAAAAATTTTTTCTGTAAGCAATTCGCTTATAAATTTCCAAAAAAGAAGGTAATAAAATGATATCAATTGTAAAAAGTATGTGCTTGCACGGTTTAGAAGGATATTTAATTGAGGTGCAAGTAGATGTATCAGGAGGTCTTCCATGCTTTGAAATAGTTGGACTTCCAGATACAAGCATAAGAGAAGCAAAAGAAAGAGTTAAAACTGCTATAAAAAATTCAGGATTTGAATTACAAAGTAGAAGAATAGTAGTTAATTTAGCCCCAGCAAATACGAAAAAAGAGGGGTCATATTTAGATTTGCCTATAGCAATAGCAATTCTTTTAAACATAGGTGAAATACAAAATCAAAATTTGGAAAATACCATATTTATAGGCGAATTATCATTAGATGGGAAAATCAATAAAATAAATGGAGTACTTCCTATATGCATAGAGGCAAGACGTTTAGGGATAGAGAGAGTTATTGTGCCATATGAAAATAGCAATGAAGCAGCAATAGTAGAAGGCATTGATGTAATAGGAGTAAAAACATTAGCAGAAGTAGTAAATTATCTAAATGGTGGAATTGAATTAAAGCCAAATAAAATAGATGTAAAAGCATATTTTCAGCAGAATAATAAATATCTGTTAGACTTTTCAGAAGTTAAGGGGCAAGAGAATATCAAAAGAGCATTGGAGGTATCTGCAGCAGGCGGACACAATTGCCTTTTAATCGGAAGTCCCGGCTCTCGGTAAAACAATGATGGCAAGAAGAATACCAACAATTTTGCCAGATTTAACATTTGAAGAAGCATTAGAAACAACAAAAATACATAGTATAGCAGGAACTCTTCCAAAAGATACACCAATAATAACTACTAGACCTTTTAGAGCACCGCATCATACAGTATCAGCGGTTTCACTTGCTGGTGGCGGAAAAATTCCAAGGCCAGGAGAAATAAGTTTAGCGCATTATGGAGTACTATTTTTAGATGAATTGCCGGAATTCAATAAACAAACATTAGAAGTAATGCGTGGACCGTTAGAAGATAGAGTAATTACAATATCAAGAATAAATGCAACATTTACATATCCATGTAATTTTATGCTAGTTGCTTCAATGAATCCGTGCAGTTGCGGATATTATGGTTCAAAAGAAAAAGAATGCACTTGCTCTCCACAGTCTATTTCAAGGTATATGAATAAAATAAGTGGTCCATTATTAGATAGAATAGATATTCAAATAGAAGTAACACCAGTTAAATATCAGAAATTAGATGATGATGGAGATATAGAAACTTCAAATCAAATAAGAGAAAGAGTAAATAAAGCAAGAAAAATTCAAATAGAACGATATAAAAATGAAGGAATTTATTCAAATGCAGAACTTACACCAAAACTTACACAAAAATATTGTAAATTGGATGGTCCAAGCAGAACTCTATTGCAAAAAGCATTTGAAAAATTAGGATTAAGTGCAAGAGCATACAGTAGAATACTAAAAGTCGCAAGAACAATTGCAGATTTAGAAGCAAGTATTGATATTAAACAAAATCATATTGCAGAAGCAATTCAATATAGAAGTTTAGATAAAAAATATTGGAAAAATTAGAGGGTAAAATGCAAGATTATATAGAGATAAATATAAAAGATGAAATATATCCAAACAAATTAAAAGAAATACAAAGCACACCAAAAAAATTATATATGAAAGGAAATTATAGCTTGCTTAATAAGACTGCACTTGCAATTGTAGGTTCAAGAGAGTGTACAAGTTATGGATTTAGAATGGCATATGAATTTGCAAAAGAATTGTCTAAAAAGGATATATGTATAATAAGTGGACTCGCAGAAGGAATTGACACAGCATCACATTTAGGAGGAATGCATCAGATTGGCAAAACAATTGCAGTACTTGGAACAGGTCTTAATAAAATTTATCCAGAAGAAAATGAATTTTTAGCTCACTCAATTATAAAAAACGACGGACTTATAATTACTGAATATGGATTATATGGAGAAGTAAACTCTCAAAACTTTCCAAGAAGAAATAGGATAATGAGTGGACTTGCAGATCGGTGTATTGGTAGTAGAAGCAAAAAACAAAAGTGGTACTTTAATTACTGCAAGGCTTGCAAAAGAACAGGGGAAGAAAATATTTTGTCTGCCGGGTAATATTGATATTAAAAATAGTAGTGGTACAAATGAACTATTGAAAGCAGATGCAAAAATAGTAACAAATATAGATGATATATTACAAGACATAACATTAAAATCAGCTACGAAAAAGGATGAATTCGGGATAAGCGACGAATATAAAAATGTATATGATGTAATAACTAATTCTCCAATTCATATAAATCAAATATGCAAAAAAGCAAATATTTCAATAGCAGAGGCAAATCAAACACTTACAATGCTAGAAATAGAGGGCTTAATAAAAAGCCTTCCAAATAATGAATATATAAAGGGGTAGCAATGTATATAAAAAAAGAAATTGGAAATTTTGGAGAAAAAATAGCAGAACAGTATCTTAAACAAAAAGGATATATAATTTTAGATAAAAATTTTGAATGTAGACAAGGCGAAATAGATATAATCGCATTAGATAAAAAAGAAGTAGTATTTGTTGAAGTAAAGACAAGAAGAAGCAATAAATATGGTACGCCATCAGAAGCGGTAAATAAAATAAAACAAAAACACATGTTGCAGACGATTAAATATTATTTATATATTAGAAATTTAACAGAAGAATTTATACGAATTGATGTAATAGAGGTGTATATAAAGGATAATGAATACAAAGTAAACCATATAAAACAAGCCTTTGAAGGATAAATATAAAAAAGTATTGAAATCGTATCATGACTAGTATATCATAATATTGACGATGTATCAGAATAAGAATAAAACTTTATAATAATAGAATTAAAAAGTTTATTGAGAAAGGATATTAAAATGATAATTGATTATGATAGTCAATATGATGAAGAAGTAAAAGATTTACTTGTAGAGCTGCAGGAATATATTGTAAATATTGATAAAGAAAAATATAATATTTTAACTGAAAATTATAGAGAAGAATATTTTAAAAAAACTATGAGTGAAATTAAAAAATATAATGGAAAAATATTATTATACAAGGAAGAAACAAAAATAGTTGGTTTAGTAGTAGGGATAATAAATAATGAAAAAACTTCCGAATATGACTTTAAAGCTCCTAAAAGAGGAAGAATTACTGAATTAATTGTGTCAAAACATTGTAGAGAAAAAGGTTATGGAAAGACTCTATTAAACGCGATGGAAAATAATTTAGCTTCTGAAGGGTGCGAAGATATATTACTAGGAGTGTTTGGCTATAATGAAAAGGCTATTGAATTTTATCAAAAAAATGGATATGAAACTAGAATGATAGATATGTTAAAAAAGTTTTTGTAAAGGGAGAAAATACATCAAATGAATGGCTTGAACCTGTTACAGATGAAGCATATAATAAATTAAGTTAAATATGAAGGAGTGAAATATAAATGAAAAGAGATTATACAGTACATCCAGAAACTAATTTTTCTGCAAGGGCAAGAATGAAAGAATTTGTAGATTGCCTAAATAAAGCAGGAATTTTTAATGAAAAAATTCCATATCTAGTTATACATCAAGGAGAAAAATATTATAGTAGTAAATTAGAATTAAAATTAACTTTTAAAGAAAATATAAAAGATATATTTATCAATAAAAATTGTGATGAATTAAATGAGCAATTTGAAAAATATATTATTGATAAATTAAATGATATTCCAAATTTTGTATTTAAAAAATCTACTAATAAAGTTTTCTTAGAAATAATAGATAAAACAAATAGCGAACATTATAAAAAATATGTAGTAGCATATAATTTCGAAATCTTTAATGAGTTTCATAAAGAAATTTCAAATAATTGCACATTAATAATAAGAATATATAACAAAGATATACCATTATTTGAAATTTTATAAAAACTTAAGAAAGGATTTTATTAAAAATGGAAATTAAAATTTACGGTGGAGATAAAATAGGTGGTTGTGTAACTGAAATAAGTAGTAAAAATACAAAAATAATATTTGATTATGGAAATAATTTAGACGATACAAAGCAAATAGATATAGACGGATTAACAATAGGAAAACCTAAATACAAAGCTGTATTTATATCACATTACCATATAGATCACATAGGTGCAGTAAATAATATATTTGAACAAATACCAATATATGTAGAAAAAACAACTAAAAAATTATATGACGTTATGTGTGATTTTGGTAGTAAGCCAAGAATAAAAGCTACTGCATTTGCATTTGAGAAAGATATAGATTGTGGAGATTTAATAGTAACCCCATACAGAGTAGATCATTCTGCTTATAATTCATCTATGTTTTTAATAAAAGATACAAATACAGGCGAAGCTGCACTATATACAGGAGATTATAGAGACAATGGATATTTAGGGTATAAATTAATTCCAACATTGCAAAAAATTGGGAAAATAGATTATTTGATTACTGAGGGGACAAATATAAAAAATAATTCTCATATTTTAAAAAAAGAAGAATGTTTAGTTAATGAATTCGCAGAAATATGTAATAAATACAATCAGGTATTTGTACTTATGTCAGCATCAAATATAGATAGAGTAACTACTATTTTAAAGGCTTGCAATAAAACAAAACATATATTTATTCAAGATATCTATATGGCTCATTTGACAAGCCTAATAGAAAAAGAAGATAAAACAAATATACCAAATCCAGTTACATTTGGTAATGTTATGGTATATAAACCTAAGTATTTTAATGATAAACCTGAAGAATTTAAAAATAAATATTTAAATTGCTTTAATGAAAAAAATAAAAGCTCCATACTGTATAAACCATTTGTAATGAATATTAGAACAAGTATGTTAAAAGATTTAGAAACATTTAAATTTAAAGAAAATATTTTAACAAATTCTTGTTTAATTTATTCAATGTGGGGTGGATATAAAGAAAAAGAGGAAATGAAGGCATTTTTAGAAGAAGCACAGAGTTTAGGAATAACTCCCATTGAAAAAAATATACACACATCAGGACATGCAAGTGAAGAACTTATTGAAAAAGTAAAACAAATCACAAAACCTAAAAAAGTTTATATAATCCATACGGAAATAAATAATTGAGAATTACTTATACCCAAACTTATCCATTCTTTCTTTTTCTTTGGCAGATAAATTTCTTAAAAAATCCGCTAAACCATTCTGGTGTTTGCAAATCTATTGTATCGAATTTTTTAATTAATTTGTTACCTATACCTAATGCATAAGC
>CANRGU010000090.1 GCA_947630255.1 uncultured Clostridia bacterium
GGAATTTTATTCCTACCTATTTTTTCGACATATTATGCTTATTTTTTCTCTCTAATTAATATTAGAGGTGTTAGCTCTTTTCCTTGGCCTGAAGGATTATCTCTTATCAATCCTTTTAATTCTTCTTCTGTTAATGTTATGTCTGAGGAATGTCCTAATACTTCTTGTCCTAAATCATTTGCATCTACTATCATACAACTCATTCCTAATTTTTCTTTTATTTCATCGCATACTCTTGATGGATTTTCTGGTATTTTTATACCTATATCGCCATATTCTTTCCATACATGATCATAAAATCCGTCTAGCCCACTTACTTCTTGTCCTACTATTTTATAGAATACTCCTCTTTTTCCAAATAGCTTTGTAACTGCGCTTGCTATACTTGCCCATAATACTCTTGGAAGTCCAACTGTATCTATTGCGTATTGCATTTTTATTGTTTCGCCTACTCCTACACCTGCTGTAGTCTTTGATGCGAATTTTGATAAGAATTTTGCCCAGAATCCTATTTTTACATCTTCTCTTTTTACAATTCTGTTTTGACATAAGGCTATTATTTTTTCACTGCTTGAAACAATATCCCCTTCCTCATATATTGGGCTTACATATTCTTTAAAAATATCTATATAGTTTTCTCCCTGCTTTACAAATCTAGTTTTTATTGCATGTCTTAAATATTTTTTTCCATTTACTTCAATTTCTACACTTTTACCTTCATTTGCGAAAAATTCCATAGGATTACCACCTTTTTTAATTTTATGAGTTTATTATATTCTAACTTTTTTAATTTAGCAACTTATTATTAACATTTTTTTGTTTTAGTTGAATACATTTTTATTATATAGGAGATTAATATGGGAACAAAGGGCTTAGATTTTAAACATAAAGAAGTGATTAATATTAATGATGGAAAACGACTTGGATTTGTTCAAGATGTTACTGCCGATTTAGAAAGTGGCGTAATTACTTCGATAATTGTACCTGGAAATACAAAGTTATTTAATATGTTTGCAGGAAATAACGATATTGTTATTCCGTGGAAAAATATTCGTTGTATAGGTGATGACGTTATATTAGTTGAAATATAATTTTATTGCAGGTTAAATCCAAGTAAACAATATTTTTGCTTACTTGGAAAAAACTTTTCTTATTTATATAATTTTTTTATTCTAGCGATGGCACTTTTTTCTAGTCTTGAAACCTGTGCTTGCGAAATTCCTATTTCTTCTGCAACTTCCATTTGTGTTCTTCCGTCAAAGAATCTTTTTGATATTATAGTTTTTTCTCTTTTATTTAGCTTTTTCATTGCTTCTGTAATAGTTATATTATCTGCCCATAGTTCATCTGTATTTTTTGTGTCTTTTATTTGATCTACTATATAAATGCTTTCACTTCCTTCATTATATATAGGTTCTTGCAGTGAAATTGGGTCTTGTATAGCGTCAAGGCTTACAACTATTTCTTCTTTTTCTACACCTACTTCTTTTGCAATGTCTTCTATTGTAGGTTCTTTTTCATTCTCTTTTGTTAATTTTTCTTTAGCTTGAAGCGCTTTGTATGCTAAATCTCTCATAGATCTGCTAACTCTTATTGGATTATTATCTCTTAGATATCTTCTTATTTCTCCAATTATCATTGGTACAGCATAGGTACTAAATTGTACATTTAAATTTACATTAAAATTGTCAATTGCTTTTATTAGTCCAACACATCCTATTTGAAATAAATCATCTGCATTTTCTCCCCTTCCGCCAAATCTTTGAACAACGCTTAAAACTAATCTTAAATTTCCTTTGATAAATTCTTCTCTTGCTTCGTTATCTCCATTTTTTATTTTTATTAATAATTCATTTTTTTCTTCATTTGATAGCAGAGGTAGTTTTGCAGTATTAACACCGCATATTTCAACCTTGTTAATCAAATAAAAAACCTCCTTTGGATTTACTCGCTTAAAGTATTTCCAAATTTTGATCTTTTATGCTTTTCTATTTTACACAAATATTTTCCTTTATACCTTCATATTTTGAATCTCCTATTCCAGGAACGTTTTTAACATCTTCTATTTTTTTAAAATTGCCATTTTGCTGTCTGTAATTAATAATTTTTAATGCAGTTGATGGTCCTATTCCATTTAATGTTTCTAGTTCTGTTTGAGATGCCGTATTTATATTTACCTTTTCTTGTTTGCTTGTAGTGTCGTTTTGTATTACGTTTTCGCCTGCATCTTCTGTAATATTATTTGTTTCTTCTTTGTCATTTTTATTTGGTACATATATTTTTTGTCCATCTTTTACTATATATGCTAGATTAATTTTTGATAAATCCGCTTCTTTTGTTGCTCCCCCAGCAGATTCTATTGCATCTGAAATTCTGCTGCCTTCTTTTAGTTCTATTACTCCTTGTTTTTTTACTGCCCCTGTTATATGTACTACAATAAAGCTTTCTTCCTGCAAATTCTCTTGTTCTTCTGTTTGTTCTTCTATAATGTCATTTTCTTCTGTTTCTAAACTGATATAGTCTGAGTTGCTTGCCTTGGATATTATATAATATCCAATAAATAATAGTATAAATATTACTATTATAATAAGAATTATTTTTTCTTTTTTGCTCAAAATTTCCATATGTAATACCTCCATAAATTTAATTATAAATATCTTGTTTTTAGTACTAAATTAATATATTATATTAATATAATTATTATATAGATAATTGGGAGATGGTGCGAAATGAAATATATAAAAAGAATTTTTATTTATTTTCTTATGTTCCTATGCTTAAGTTTAATATTATTGGGCAATGTAAATGCCGCTGATAAAACATCTCTTAGTATTGCTTCTCCTTCAGCTTTGTTAATGGATTTGAAAACTGGTAAAATACTTTATAAGAAAAATATAGATAACAAAATGTACCCTGCAAGTTTAACTAAAGTATTAACTGCTATTATTACTTTAGAAAATTGCGATTTAAATGAGGTTGCTACTGTTAGCTATGATGCAGTTATGAGTATTTCTCCTGGATATGTTACAGCTAACTTGCAAGTTGGCGAAGAACTCACTGTAGACCAGTTGTTACACGTTTTAATGGTTGGTTCTTCAAACGATGCTGCAATTGTACTTGCAGAACACATATCGGGTTCCGTTGAAGAATTTTCTAAAAAGATGAACGAAAAGGCAAAAGAACTTGGTTGCACATCATCAAATTTTGTTAATCCTAATGGTGCTCATGATGAAAATCATTATTCTACAGCGCATGATTTGGCTATAATTTCTAGATATGCTATGCAAAATGAAACTTTTAGAACTCTTATATCTACTACTTCATATAAACTATCACCTACAAATAAATATAATAAGGACGATAGATTTTTTACTACTACAAATGCTCTACTTTTAAAAAATAATGTTTATTATTATAAATATGCTAATGGTGTAAAAACTGGATTTACTACTCCTGCAGGCAATTGCTTAATTGCATCTGCTAAAAAAGATAATTTAGAACTGCTTACTGTTGTTTTAGGTTCAGATCAAAATGAAAATGGTGAAAGTAATAGATATTTAGATACTAAAAAAATGTTTGAATATGGGTTTAATAATTATGAAATGAAGGAGATTATTGGTTCTGGTGGAGTTGTTCAAACTATAAATGTTAAGCATGCTACAAGAAATACAAAAAAACTAGATTCTGTAGTTGCAGATGATATAGACGCATTAGTTAAAACATCTGATGAAGATTTAGCAATACTTCCACAAATTCATTTGAATGATGATTTGAAGGCTCCTATAAATAAGGGTGATGTAATAGGTAGTGTTACATATACTGTAGACGGAATAGACTATACTACTGATTTGCTTGCAAATAGTGATGTGAAAAAATCTAATGCTTTAATATATACTTTAATAATACTTGTAATTATTGTTGTAATATACTTATATTTAAAAGCAAAGAAACGCAATAAAAGAAATAGAAGAATTAAAAAAAGAATTATAAAATATTAATATATAAAATTTTACATCAGTTATTTTTTTAAGTCAATATTAAATGAGGAGGTAAAATAAATAATTTTTCCCCCCTCATTTTTATTTATAATTTATAATGTATTTGCTGAATTAGTAACATTATTTGCATCTGTTTGTTCTTCAGGCACTTCTTCAGGTATTCCGATGAAAAGTTTTTCAACTAAAGCCTCTGTTTCTTCTTCATCATATAAGAAGAATGATAAACCGTTTAAATAGTCTGAATTTCCTGGCAATCGCTCTGCTTGTATATTTTCTGCGTTCATATTAATCATATATGGTATGTAATCTTTCAAATCTTCAAAATTCATATTTGTTTTAACATATTCTCTTGCTATATCTATAATCTTTCCTATCTCTGTTATATTTTTTAATTGTATCATTTGTTTTGCAACTGTTATAATTACTTCTCTTTGTGTTCTCATTCTTCCAAAGTCTTCATTACCATAATCATATGAATATGATGTTCCGTCATTGTTATGTCTAAATCTAACAAGTTCTTCAACTTGCTCCCCATTTAATTTTTGCAATCCTTTTTGGAAATTAATATGTAGATCTTGTGTTTCATCGTCATATTTCATATTTATAGGTACATCGAATTCTATTCCGCCAATTTCATCTACTAATTTTACTAGACCTTTAGTATCTATTAACACATAATTTTTTATATCTAGCCCTGTTATTTTATTTACTGCTTCTAAGGTATTTTCAGGATTTTGTCCATTATTATATAATGAGTTTATTTTATCATATACAGAAGCATGGCTTTTGCTATCTCCAACGAATGTATCTCTTGGAATTGAAAGCATTGATGCTTCTTGAGTTTTTGGATCATATGAGCATACTATTATGGTGTCTGACATTCCTGTGCTTTCGCCCATAGCTAATATATATAATTTATCTAAATTTTTTACTGTTTCTTCATTGTGCCCAAGTAATGCAGCGAGCCAATTTCCATGTAAATCTTGGACTCTTTTTATAAATAGTCCTCCTGCTATTCCTAATATTATTAATACTACTAAAAACACTTTTAGTGCTACATGTTTTTTCTTTTTTCCTTTTGTTGCTGTTTTTTTTGATTTTTGTTTGCTTGATTTTATTTCTTCTTTTGTTTTTTCATGTTTTCCCATATTTTCACACTCCTAATTGAATTACATAGTATATAGTATAACAAAAAAAGATATAAATAGCAACATTTATATCTTTTTTTAGCACTGTTTATAAATTGCAATATTAAGTGTCCGCTTTTTATACAATGTTGTGATTTTTATATTTTTAGACTTGTAATGCTGAT
>CANRGU010000091.1 GCA_947630255.1 uncultured Clostridia bacterium
GAGCCATCCGCGACTCGAACGCGGGACAACTTGATTAAAAGTCAAGTGCTCTACCACCTGAGCTAATGGCCCATAATCCTAAATAAGAATTATTTAAGCAACTGCTCAATAAACAGTTGCTTAAATATATTACAATATTTTTTGTTACTTGTCAATGTTTTTTTTAAATTTTCTTTAATTTTTCTTTAATTTTTCTTATGAATTTATTTTTTTCATTATTTCATCAACATCTATTCCATGTACTTGACATGCTTCTTCTATTGTTTCTTCCTGCGATGCTGGACAACCTAAGCAGTGCATTCCTGCTTCTAATAATATATTTGCTTTTTCTGGAGCAATTTTTAATAATTCTCCTATTTTTGTTGTTTTTTCTATCATATTTTACCTCCCAAAGAATATTGTATATAAAATTTTATCACTTTTTTTCAAAAAAGTATAGACAAATTTAAAATAATATATTATTATGGTAAAAAATGGAATCGGAGGTGCAGAGTATTATTTTAATTCATTTATTCTTTATTTCTTTTATTATAAATCTTTTTATTGTTTTTTATTCAATTTATTCATTGATAGATGTACTTATATTCCATAATTTCCAAGGTTCAATATTAAATATGAAGAAAAAAGCTTTAAAATTATAGGAGGTCTTTTTGAAATTTTTTAAAATTAAATTTTTTATATTATTATTTTCAATTTTTATTTCAATAGTTATATTAGTTATTTTTGAACCAATTTTAACTGCTGATACATTAATTTTTCCTTATTCAATACATCCTTTTGATATTGTTAAATCTTATCCACAGGTTTGGTATAATATAAAAGTTATATTTTGCATAAATTTATTTATTTCAAATTTTTTAATATTAAATTCTATGAGTATATTCTTTAAGTTTAATAAGCATATTAATTTAAAAAAGCCCAAATTAAATGTAGTTTATCCCCAAAATCTTTCAAGAATTAACTTACTAATTGGCACTAATTCAAAAACTCAAGAAAAAATATTTATACCAGAAAAGGGACTGTATCAAAATATACTTGTTACTGGCACTATAGGCTCTCGGTAAAACAAGTTCTGTAATGTATCCATTATTAAATCAGCTAATGGAATGTTCAGATCCAAAACTAGGTATGTTGATTTTAGATGTAAAAGGTAACTTTTTTTCCCAAGTATTAAAATATGCAGAAATCTATAATCGAACTTCAGATTTAATTGAAATAAGTTTAAATTCTAATACTAGATATAATCCGTTAGATAAGCCTGGCTTAAATCCTAGCGTACTTGCAAACAGGTTAAAAACAATTCTAGAATTGTTTTCTCCAAATAATTCGGAATCTTATTGGCTTGATAAGGTACAAGATATATTAACAGAAAGCATTAAACTCTGTAGACTATATAATAATGGATATGTTACCTTTACTGAAATTCATAATTTAATAAACCAAGATAATTATTATAAAAGTAAAATAGAAGATTTAAGGAAATTATTTTTATCCGGAAAATTATCTCCTGAAAATATTTATAATTTGTATTCCTCATTATTATTTTTTGAAAATGAATTTACAAATTTAGATGAAAGAACTAAATCTATTTTAAAATCAGAAATTACCAGAATAACAGGATTATTTGTGTCTGATTATAAAATTTCTAAAACTTTTTGTCCAGAAAAGCAAGAAATTAATTTCAAAAATTTTAAAGACGTAATAAATCACGGAAAAATAGTTGTACTTAATATGAATATTGCAGAATATAAAAATTTATCAAAAATAATAGCTGCATATTTAAAATTAGATTTTCAGGCAGAAATTCTCTCTGAATTATCTAAAAATAAAGCTGATTTAAATCCAACAGTTTTTATGTGTGATGAATATCATGAATATGTAACAATATCTGATGCAGACTTTTTTGCACAAAGTAGAGAATCAAAATGTATTAATATTGTTTCTACTCAAAGTTACTCTTCTATACTAAACACTATCCAAAATGAAGCAGCCGTCAAAGTTATAGTTCAAAATTTAATTAATAAATTATGGCTAAGGACTGATGATATGTATACTATAGAGAGTGCTCAAAAGCAAATTGGTAGAGAGGATAAAACAAAAGTTTCAAAGAATATTTCAGAAAATGCAAGTGAAACTAATTTTAATTATTTTACTAATTCCCTTCGTTCTAGAAACTCTAATCTATCAGAAACAATTTCAACTCAAGTACAAACTGATTATATTTACGATATCAATTTTTTTACACAAAATTTAGAAACGTTTACCTGTCTTTCTTTTATTTCAACAGGAAATAAAATTTTACCACCATGCAAAATTAATTTGATTCCATATTTTACCCCATCTCCCAAAGTAAATACAAATAATAAATTAAAAATAATTTAGAAAGGTTGTGAATACATGAATAAAAAAATTTTATTTTATATGTTTTTTATTATTATATTATCAATAATTTTTACAATTGTTTTTTCTTCTTTTTCGTATGCTGCTTATCCAAAGCTAGTTTCAAAATTAATTAAAGGATTTGAATCTGTTAAAGATTGGCTTATAAAAATAGCGACTCCTGCTGCTGCAGTTGCTGTTCGGTACAGGTGTTTTTATGAAAAAATTTAGTTTTGGCGATGAAGAACGAATTAGAGTTGGTAAAAAAATAATAACTGGAAGTTTATTTTCTTATGCTTTCATTCTTGCTATTGATTTAATTCTTAATACTATCGAATTATTAATTGCGTAAAAGAGGTGAAAAAGTGGAAGGTACTCAAGTAAATATTGTAGAAGTAATCACTCAAACTATTAACAACTTATTCTCTAATCTGTTTTCTTCTGTTGACAATTCTCTCTATTCTGTTTTAGATGATTTATTGTTTATTGGTCCAAACATACTTAATGATTCCAATTTAGGTAAAATTTTAGGGAATATAGATTCCAATGGGTTAATTTTAATATGCAATTCTCTATTGCTTGGATTTGCTTTATATTATGCTTTTTTTCTTCTCTTATCAAAATTTACCCTATCCCAAGTTCAAAATCCTGTGCAATTTGTATTTAAACTGTTTTTATCGGCACTTGCTATAAATTATTCATTATTTATTGTTGAACAATTTATTACATTATTTTCTAACATATCGTTAGCTATAAGAGAAGTTGGTGAAAATATTTTTAATGAAAATATTTGTCTTACCACTTTTATTGAAAAATTTAATTCTACTGTATACTTTGAAAACTCCCAGCTAAATATTTTTTCCTTAGATGGATTAATGAAGAGTCTTGTTTCTATTGGCCTTTTAAATTTAGCAATTTCATATAGTGTAAGGTATGTGCTAATAAAAGTATTTATAATATTTGCTCCGTTTGCCTTTATATCTTTGATAAATTCAAATACTTCTTGGATTTTTAAGAGTTGGTTTAAACTTTTGGTTTCTCTTCTTTCTCTGCAAATATTAGTATCACTAATTTTATTAATTTCTTTTTCAATCAAATTTGATAGTTCAGATATATTTTCAAAATTTGTATACCTTGGTTCTGTTTATGCTTTGATTAAAGCAAATTCATTTATTAAGGATTTTATGGGTGGTTTGTCTACAGATGTTAGCGCAGGTATTTCTAGCTTTAGATCATTATTTTCGAAATAAGATATTACTGCTATACATATAGAAAGAAAGGAGCTCTTATGAAATATATTTTTCCACAAAATTATACTTTTAAAAATAAACTATTTGGAATAATTGATTATTCAACACTAATATTAAACATTATTTGGGATGCATTTATATTTTGTCTGCTTGATATTTTTGTTCCAAATATATCAATTAAGATATCTTGCTTTATTATTCTTTGTTTTCCTCTGCTTTTATTTAGTATTATAGGATTTAATCATGAAAATTTTGTATATGTATTAATTTATCTTTTTAAATATATAAAAAACCCTAAAATTTATTTTTATAGCAAAAAATAAGTGATGATTTTTTATTTTTCTTTGTTGTAATAGTTTAATTAAAATGGTATAATTGATGTACTAAATTTGAGGGAGAAATGCCATGAAACTAGAAAGCAAAGATAAATCTATGATTTTTTTATCAACAGAAATTCCAGATGTTTTTTTTACAGAATATATGAGTGAAGCAAGTGGCGATTTTATTAAGGTATATTTGTGTTTAGTTTTTTTAACTAAATATAATAAAGAAATTAAGCTTAATGATTTATCTAAAAAATTAAATATCTCTTTACAAACAATTCAAGCTGCTCTTAATTATTGGGAAGAAAAAGGAGTTTTAACAAAGCAAGTAAATGGGTATGTTTTAAATAATTTACAAGAAATTGAACTTCATAAATTATATTCTCCAAACCTTACTTTATCTAAAGAAGATATAAAAAGAAATGAAGAAAACAAATATAGAGCAAAAGCAATTGAATGTATTAATAATATGTACTTTCAGGGTGTAATGTCTCCTGCCTGGTATAGTGATATTGATTTGTGGTTTAAAAAATATGAGTTTGATGAGCAAGTAATGATTTCTCTTTTTGACTACTGTTTCAATAAATCAGCTCTTCATAAAAATTATGTAAAAACAGTTGCTGAAGCATGGAGTAAAAGCAATGTAAAAACATATGAAGATCTAGAAACTTATTCGGCAAAACAAGATAAAATAGCAAAAATAAAAAAAGATATTGCAAAAAAATTAGGAAGATATTCTCCTTTAACAGAATTTGAAGAACAATATATAGAAAAATGGGTTATAGAATTTGGTTATGATTTAAAAGTTATTAATATTGCTCTTAAAAAAACTACTTCTAAAGCTAACCCAAGTTTCGATTATTTAGATAAATTAATTTCAGACTGGCATGATAGAAATTTGAAAACAGAAATTGATGTAAACAACTTTTTAGCAGAAATGAAGAAAAAAAATAAAAATATTAAACAGTTACAAAAACAAACAAATTACAATAATTACGACCAAAGAAATTATGATAATTTAGATGACTTATATGCTAATAAGAAGGTGAATTAATGAATAATTCTATATTAAATGAATTGTTAAAAGAATATGAACAAACTAGAATGAATAATATTCGTGATGCAGAAAATCGTAAAAAAGAATTATACTTATCAAATCCAAAATTACAAGAAATTGATGATAAATTAAGTACTATTTCTATACATACAGCGAAAGAAATTTTAAAAAATAATTCACCAAAAAAGTTAGAAAATTTAAAAGAAGAAGTTGAAAATTTAAAAAAAGAAAAAGAAGATTTTTTAAAATCTTTAAATATCCCTAAAGATTATTTAT
>CANRGU010000092.1 GCA_947630255.1 uncultured Clostridia bacterium
AAATAACAGAATTGAGAAGAGAAGATATCGAGGCATTAGAAGAAATAAGTGCAGATAAAGAAAAAGTAAGAATAGCAGAATTGAAAGAAAAATATATAGCAGATAGGGAATCAGAAATAGAAACAGCAGAAGAAAAAGGAATAAAAAAAGGGAGTATTGAAAAAAGCAAAGAAATAGCAAAAAAATTAAAGAAAGAGAATATGACCATAGAAAAGATAGCAGAACTAACAGGATTAACGAAAGAAGAAATAGAAAAATTAAAATAAGCAAGAAAAGTAAGATGAAGTACACCAAAATGTTACAAAACTAACATTACAGGTGTACTTTTTATTTGCAATTTTTTAAAATAGACTGAGCAGAATCTTTTATATCATCAATAAATTCATAAGCCTCTTTTATAGACAAAGTAGACGAATCAATTTTATTAATTTTAGAGAGCAAATCAAATATTGTATTATTAATATTATAATTATTAATTGTAAAAGCCATCTGATTATTACTATCTATTATTTTTACATTATATGAAGTTCTTTCCAATATTTTTTTATATTTATCTAAAGAATTTATAGGGAAACCACATTTAACAATATTTTCTGTCAGACAAGTAAGTTTTAAATTCAAAAGACTTGATGCTATTCTTGCATCATCATCCAAAAAGATGAAAAACATTCCAGATTTAAATAGATATAACGTATTATTAGAATCTACTTCATTAGATTTTAAATATAAATAATTATTATATAATTTACTCATAATTCCACCTCACCATTTTACTAAACAAATTATATTATAAGAAAAAGAAAAATAATGTCGAAAAATGAAACAAAAATATAGAAACAGCCAAAACTATGTAGGCGGTTGATTTAAGTCTGCCCATAACCAAAACAAAAGAAGGGGAGAAGTGTGTGAAACAAAAAAATGTAATTTAAAAAATGTATACAAAAATTAACAATTATGCTATACTTTTTGTAGTAAAAAAACTCAAAAGAGGTAGTATTATGGGAGAAATTATTTATATTATCCTTTTAATTTTAACAATAGTTTTGTTCAAATTTATATTTAAAATAAATTTAAAAAAAGCAAAGGCACTAAGTCAAAACAAAGAATTGGAAAAAATAACTGACAAATTTCCTGAGAATGTAAAAGTAGCAGAAGAAATGCTAGAAATGCTTGGAAACAAAGGTGTAAAAATAGAGGAAGCAAAAGATACTGGAACAAGCTTATACATAGCAATTTCTAATAAAATTTCAATTGCAGATATGAAAAATAATTATGCAAGACTTCAAACAATTGCACATGAGTGTCTGCACTCATGCCAAGATAAAACTATGCTGTTATTTAACTTTATATTTTCTAATATAAATATGATATATTTCTTGATAATAACAATATTGACTTTATTTAAAGTAGTAAATAATCAAATTTTACAAATAGCAATATTAATGCTATTTACTATGATTCAATTTGCTGTAAGAAGTTTCTTAGAAATAGATGCAATGACAAGAGCAAAATTTTTAGCCAAAGAATATATGGAAAAGAAAAATTTATGTACAGAAGAAGAAAAAGAAATATTAATTAAGGAATATGATAAAATAAATAAAGTAGGTATTCCATTTACAGTAGATAATTTACTTACAAGTGGATTAATAAGAGTTTTAATTTATACTATTGTGAGTGCTTTTATATAGTAATAGACAAATAAAAGATCAAAACGTTGAAATCCAACGAATACTCAATAAAAGACAAAATTTTAAAAATATAATTAAAAAAATGAAATTTTAAAAAATGTATACAAAAATTAACAATTATGCTATACTTTTTATGTTGAAATATTAAAAACAGATTAACAATTAGGAGTAGAGCATGCTTAAAAAAGTTTGGTTACATTTTAAATTAATAACAAAACATAGATGGATAGTATTTAAACTTTGTGCAAAAGTGGGCTTAATATGGAGAGGACTTGTGCATGACCTATCAAAATATAGTCCAACAGAATTCCTAGAGAGCGCAAAATACTATGTAGGGTACAAGAGTCCAATACAAGTAGCAAGAGAAGATAGAGAATATTCATTAGCATGGCTTCATCACAAAGGAAGAAACAAGCACCACGAAGAATATTGGTATGATTTTAATGCACCTGTAAAAGCACCAGTTATTCCATATAAGTACACAGTAGAAATGTTATGTGATAACTTGGCTGCAGGAATGGTATATAAAGGAAAAGAATTTAAAAAAGAATATCCATTATGGTATTGGCAAAATATAAAAAATAAAGAACTATTCCATCCAAAAATGAGAGCATTTTTTGAAGATATTTTTACAGAAATAAGTCAAAAAGGAATAGACGCAGTATTAAAAAAAGAAATTTTAAAAGAAAAATACAAAAAGTATTGTGAGTAGCGGAGGAATTTATGCAAGACAAACAAAAATACATTAGAAACTTTAGCATTATAGCACATATAGACCATGGAAAATCCACTTTAGCAGATAGATTAATAGAAAAAACTGGACTCCTTTCTTCAAGAGAAATGGAAAGTCAAGTTTTAGACAACATGGATCTAGAAAGAGAACGTGGAATTACTATAAAAGCACAAGCTGTAAGAATGCTATATAAAGCAAAAGATGGAAATGAATATATTTTTAATTTAATAGATACACCAGGTCATGTAGATTTTAACTATGAGGTATCTAAAAGTTTATCTGCATGTGAAGGAGCGATTTTAGTAGTAGACGCAAGTCAAGGAGTAGAAGCACAAACTCTTGCAAATGTATATTTAGCACTTGATAATAATTTAGAGATTTTACCTGTTATAAATAAAGTAGACCTTCCAAATGCAAGACCAGATGAAGTAAAACAAGAAATAGAAGATATAATAGGAATACCAGCTATGGATGCCCCTTGTATATCTGCAAAAACAGGATTAAATGTAGATGAAGTATTAGAAAGAATAGTTACAGATTTTAAACCACCAGTAGGTGATGAAACTAAACCTTTGAAATGCTTGATATTTGACTCTTTTTATGATAATTATAGAGGAGCATTAAGCTATATAAGAGTAGTAGAAGGGACAGTTAAAGTAGGAGACGAAATTTTATTCATGGCTACAAATAAAAAGTTTGTAGTCGCAGAACTAGGATACTTAGAGCCAGGAACTACTGTCCCAGCAGATAAACTCTCGGCAGGAGAAGTTCGGATATATTGCAGCTAGTGTAAAAAATGTATCAGACCTGCATGTAGGAGATACTATAACAAATGCAATAAATCCTGCAAATGAGCCTTTACCGGGGTATAAAAAAGCAAATTCTATGGTATATTGTGGAATGTATCCATTAGATGGAGGAGATTACGAAAATTTAAAAACAGCATTAGAAAAATTAAAATTAAATGATGCTGCATTGCAATATGAGCCAGAAACATCTGTTGCATTAGGTTTTGGGTTTAGATGTGGATTTTTAGGATTATTACATTTAGAAATAGTACAAGAAAGATTAGAGAGAGAATTTGATTTAAACTTAATTACAACAGCTCCATCAGTTATATATAAAGTACATAAACAAACAGGAGAAGTAATTGAACTATATAATCCAACAGACTTACCACCAGTGCAAGAAATAAGCTATATTGAAGAACCAATAGTAAAGGCAGAAATAATGCTTCCAAAAGAGTTTGTAGGTAATGTAATGGAGATATGCCAAAATAGAAGAGGAATATATCTAGATATGAAATACCTAGATGCTTCCAGAGTAACTCTTGAATACGAACTTCCATTAAATGAAATAATATATGACTTTTTTGATACATTAAAATCAAAAACAAAAGGATATGCCTCATTTGATTATGAATTTAAAGAATATAGAAAATCAGAACTTGTAAAATTAGATATACATATAAATAATGAACCTGTAGATGCTCTATCATTTATAGTACATAAAGATTCTGCATATGCAAGAGGTAGAAAAATGGCAGAAAAATTAAAAACAGTAATTCCAAGACAATTATTTGAAATACCAATTCAAGCAGTTGTAGGTGGAAAAATAATTGCAAGGGAAACAATATCTGCAATGAGAAAAGATGTACTTGCTAAATGTTATGGTGGAGATATTACAAGAAAGAAAAAGCTTCTTGAAAAACAGAAAAAGGGTAAGAAAAAAATGAGACAAATAGGAAACGTAGAAATACCACAAGAAGCATTCTTAAGCGTACTAAAATTAGATGAGGAATAAGTAAGTTAGAAAGATTGATATTGACAAACAGACAATTTGACCATATAATAAAAGATAGGAGATGATAATATGAATAATGAAGATGGATTAAGCGATTTTATGAAATTTGCTTATAAATGCAATAAAGTAAGAGATGTAGAAGAGGCATTTGAAGAATATCCAGTAGAAAATGAGTGGCATAAAGGTAAAATCATTGACCAAATAGAAGGACGAAATAGCGTTTTAGAATTATTAGAATCTGAAAGAGATATTAATAAGATACTAATTGCAAAAGGAGAAAGACATGGTTCTATTAATAAAATAATAGCACTTGCAAAGCAAAGAAAAATAGTTATTGTAGAAGTTGAAAGAGCAAAGCTCAATGCAATATCTGAGACTAATAATCATCAAGGAGTAATAGCAATTGTTCCGCCATTTAATTATGTAAGTGTAGAAGATATATTAAATGAAGCAAAAAATAAAAAAGAAGATCCATTTATAATTATACTAGATGGAATCGAAGACCCACATAATTTAGGCTCAATTATAAGAACTGCAGAAACAGCAGGAGTTCATGGAGTTATAATTCCAAAAAGAAGAGCATGTCGGAGTAAATGCTACAGTTTCAAAAGCATCTGCAGGAGCAGTAGAACACGTAAAAATTGCAAGGGTAAATAATATAAATGAAACAATTAAATATTTAAAAGAAGAAGGATTATGGATTTGTGGAACCGACGGAGATGCAAAAGAATACTACTATAATCAAGATTTAAAAGGCGCAATAGCTATAGTTATAGGTAGTGAAGGATTTGGAATGAGCAAATTGGTAAAAGAAAATTGTGATTTTCTAGTAAAAATTCCAATGAAGGGAAAAATAACTTCTCTTAATGCTTCTGTATCAGCAGGAATTGTAATATACGAGGCACTAAAACAAAGAATGTAATGTAAAATTTGTTAGTTAAAAAAGTAAAAGCAACATTGGCAATATAAAATTTATATAAATGGTAAAATTAAGTGACCGGTTTTAAGAAATAAAAAGACACACATTATTACATTATGATACAATGTTAG
>CANRGU010000093.1 GCA_947630255.1 uncultured Clostridia bacterium
TAATCCAGAAAGTATAGAAGTTAGATATGAAGATGAAAATATTTGGCTTACTCAAAAAATGTTAGCTACTTTATATGATGTTACAACTTCTGCAATTAATCAACATATAAAAACTATATATGAAGATAATGAATTAGATGAAAGTTCAACTATTAAGAATTTCTTAATAGTTCAAAAAGAAGGTAACAGAGAGGTTTCAAGAAATGTTGCACATTATAATCTTCAATGGAAAAATATCAGCAGAGATGGCAAAATTGCATGCAGAAACTGAATTCGAAAAATATAGAATTGTACAAGACAAGAAATATATTTCAGATTTTGATGAACTTTTGATGCAATCAAAAGATATAAAAAATAGTGAAAATTAAAATTATAAAGGAGAAAAATGAGTGAAGAGAATTCTTTAAAAAAAATTTCAAAATGGGATAAAATAAAAAAGTCATTAAAAGCATTTTTTGGATATAAAGATGGAAAAAAATTTGTGATTGATACACAGCCTTATATAAAAGAATATAGTGAAATAGAACTTGCCAATATTGCAAATATAGAAGAAAAGTTAAAAAATATATTACAAAAAAATGCAAATAGTAAAGAAATAGTTGATGGGTTAACTATTGATGAGGCTAATAAACTTTTAGAATGGGTTGTACAAGCAGATAGAAAATGTTTAAATAAAGAATCAAAAGAGGATATAAAAGAAAAAAGCTTAATGGGGTACTGTGGTTTATCACAAGGAATAGTATATACGATTCTCAAAGAAATGGGACTAGAAGCTAGAGTTTCTAATGTAAATCCAACTATAACGGGTGAAAATTTAGGAGGACATGCTTTCAATAGTGTTGCAATACCAGTTAAACAACAAGATGGAAATTATATAGAAAAAAACTTTTTAATTGATGCAACTTATAGACAATTTTTTATGAGAGATAATTTTAGTGTTTCTGGAAGATTTATAAAAGATAAGAGATTTGGAGGAAAGGCTTCTCCAATGGCAGGATATTGGTGTATTAATTTACCAGGTGGCAAGAGGTTTGCAGAAGAAATTTTATCAAGTGGATTTGTAGAACTCACTCCTGAAAATGCTAAATTTTATGGAGATTCATTTGTGCTAGAAGGATATATGGATAAGAAGTTTCAAGAACAATACGAAGAAGGCGTTACAATACCAGTCCCCCGAAAAAAACATTTAATTACAGGTATATCAGGAGAAACTTATATAGAATATATGACTGATAAAAATAGACAAGATTATAGAGGAATTGATTATGATGATGGAGAAATAGAAAAGTGGTATGGTAACATAATAAAAACACCATTAATGCGAAAAGAAGAATTACAAAAATCTACAAATGAAGTAAAAGATAGAAGTGATTTTATTGTGGAACAAGATAAGAGTAAAGAAGAAAAATTTTCACAGGATAGATATTAAACGATGAAAAATAATTAAAGTTATGGTAGAATATAAAAAAATACATATAATAAAAGAAAAATAATTTGTAAGAATGGATAGATTAATAGATGAAAAGAACAAAAAAATTAATTTTTAATTTAATACTTTTTTTTGCATTAATTATAATAACATTTTATATAGTACTAAAGGACCAAGATGTAACTAAAATTTTTAAAATGCTTTCAAATGTAAATAAACAATTTATTTTAGGAGCTACCTTATGTATGTTATTTTATATATCATGCGAAGCAATAAATATAGGAAGAATGCTTAAAGCATTAAACGAAAAAAGTAATTTCTTTAGAAATTTAAAATATGCTTTAATAGGATTTTTCTTTAGCTCAATAACACCTGCAGCAACTGGCGGACAGCCAATGCAAATATACTATATGCACAAAGATAAAATATCTGTAGGAAACTCTACCCTTGCACTACTAGTAAACTTAACATGTGTTCAAGTAGTTACAATTTCAATGGCGCTATTTAGTCTAATATTTAATTATAAATATTTAAATAATGTTTTAGCATGGCTATTTGTTATTGGAGTTATGCTAAACTTAACAGCTCTTACATTATTATTTATTTCAATATTTTCAAAAAAGATGACAAAAGGGATAATAAAAATAGTAATAAAAATACTAAAATTCTTTAGAGTAAAAGATATTGAAACTAAGCAAGAAAAACTAAAAAATGAACTTAGTAGATATCATGATAGTGCAACATATATAAAAAGTAATACACCAGTAATTATAAAAAATTTAATAACTACTTACATTCAATTTATAGCATTTTACAGTATATCTTATTTAGTATATTGTTCATTCGGATTATCTGGACACAATATATTCCAAATATTAACTATGCAGTCACTTTTATATGCAACAGTATCTGGAATACCATCTCCAGGAGCAGTAGGAGTAAGCGAAGGTGGATATATGGCAATATATGCTTATGTATTTCCAGAAGGATTATTAGATAGTGCAATGTTACTTACAAGAGGAGTTAGTTTTTATTTATTTGTAGCAATTAGTGCAATAGTTGTTATTATAAATTCAATGAAAAAGAAAGAACGAGATTCAGAAACCCAAGAAATAAATTGTTAGATTATGTTTGAAAGGAAAATACAAATGATTAAAAAGATTCTTAAATCAATATTAATATTTTGCAGTATATTAATCTCGTTATTTTTATTATTGATAATTGTAAATTTAATTCCAAGAAATTACATTAAAAATAATGTAAAAGACTCTTTATATTATTTTATTAGTGAGGGCAACTTTCCAAAAATAAAATATGCGTACAATTATGTATTAGATAATTATACAGATTCTTTAATGATAAATACAGCTTATTCAGTAGATTCAAACAAACCATTGGAATCTGCAATGTTAATGAGAAGAAATTATAGACCAAATGAAAATCTAAAACTAAAAAATTCTGGAAATGATGAAATGCCTATATATGATTTAATACAAAGCTTTAATGAAAATAATGATACATATTTTCAATACCAAAGATATTGGCACGGTTACATGATAATTTTAAGACCATTATTAGTATTTTTTAATTATAAGCAAATAAGAATCTTACTTATAACTACAATAATAATACTATCGTTAATATTAGTTTATTTGGCATATAAAAAAATAGATATTTATGCGTCAATTGCAACTCTATTTATGCTAATTGTATCAAACTTTATTTTTATAGGATTGTCTATGCAATATTCATCGGTATTTATAATTATGCTAATATCTTCTATTTACATAATAACAAAATGTAAAGAAAAAAACGATAAGCAAATGTTTGATGTTTTTCTTGTAATAGGAATGTTAACGAGCTTTTTCGACTTATTAACTACTCCATTACTTACATTTGGAATACCTGTAATTTATTATATAGTGTTAAAAAATAAAGAGAACAACTTAAGTATTAAGAGTTTATTAAAAGTAATGATAGCTTGGGGATTGGGCTATGGACTGATCTGGCTTTCAAAATGGATTATATGTGATAGCATATATAATACAGGAACAATTAAAGAAGCTTTTTATAAAATATTTTTACAGACAAATAGTACCGAATTATTCAATGTTACTGCATTAAAAGCTATAAAGAGAAACTTTTCATATATAAATAGGCCTATTATATTATTTGCAATTTTTACAGTTGTTTTAACTCTAATAAATAAAAAAATTATAAAAATGAATATTTTAATATTAATGTTAGGATTATTACCATTTTTATGGTTTGCAATAGTTAAAAATCATAGTTTTATACATGCTAGATTTACTTTTAGGGATTTATTAATAACTTTATTTGCTTTAATTACAATAACTATGTATAATATAAAAAATATTATAGAAGCAATAAAGCAACAAAATTTAAAAGTGCAGGAGTAAAAATGAATAAGAAACAAAAAAATATAAATATAGAAAATCTATGGAACAAAGTTAATGAAAAAGATTTATTTGTAATTACAAGTGTTTTTTACCTTGCAATTATTTTGCTATATGAATTATTTTACTGCAATTATGAATTCTTCATGCAAAAAATACAATATTATAATTTTTCATTTTACAGAATAATTGCATATATTTTTGTATATATCATTTATATAAAATTTGGCAATAAATTTATTAACTCCGCAATAAAAAGTTTTGAAAGCGAGATAAAATGCTATGTTGTGGATGTAGTGTTAATTTTTACAACAATATTTTCAATAATTCTTATTATTCTATGCAATATAACTCAAATACTCAATTTAAGAACAATTATTTTTTTCATATCTTTTTTACTTATAGATTTATTTGTAATATATACTTCAAATAATATATACAAAAATATAATAATAACAACACTTGTATTTGGTAGCATATTTTCAATTACGGTTACATTTAATAATCAGCTAGATGAAAAAAGACATTTCTTATCTAGTTACAGTATAGGAATTGGTAATTTAAATTTAAAAGATGCAACAATAGATGAGAGCGTAGCTTCAATGCCGAGACAGATGAATATAGAAAGATTTATAAGATATTTTAGTGAAAAACCAACAGGTGAGCTAACCAAAAATTTTTCAGATAGAGACATTAAAGACACTCCAAATGATTTTTACTATTATACAACTTCATATTTTTTATCTGGATTAGGAATATTTATTTCAAAAACACTAGGAGGAAGTATAGCAGACATATACATTACAGGAAGAATATTTAACCTTTTAGGATATACAGCTCTAGTTGTTTTGGCATTAAAAGTATTACCATATAAAAAATACATAGCATATGCAGTATTATTTATGCCGATGCTTCTTGCTCTTCGGAGCAGTTTATTCACCAGATGCCATATCAACAGCCTTATGTGCGCTATTTATAGCATATTGTTTAAAACTTAATGAACAATCAAAAATTAATATAAAAGATATTTTATGGCTGATATTATTGGCTGTACTTGCATGTTCTATAAAAAGTGTAGGGTATATAGGTATTATATTAATAATTTTTATACTTCCTTTAAAAAATATAATAAAAGACAATAAAAAATACATGAAGTACATAGCATTATTTTGTGTGATTATGATTATTGCAGTTATACTATCTAGCAAAAGCAGTATAAGTGCTCCAGGAGATCCTAGAGTTGAAGGAACAAACACTCGGAGAACAATTTAATTATGTAATAAATAATCCTATGAGATATGCTAAAATATTAATAAAGCACACAATAGA
>CANRGU010000094.1 GCA_947630255.1 uncultured Clostridia bacterium
CTAAACCATTCTGGTGTTTGCAAATCTATTGTATCGAATTTTTTAATTAATTTGTTACCTATACCTAATGCATAAGCATATGGTAGAACTATATAAAAATACTCTGGATTCTCATTAGTTAACTTTTGTAATTGAGATGTATTTGCTTTATTTATAAATTTTTTAAATCCTTTTATTTTTCTAAAAAGTTCTGTATTATATACTGTTTTCTTTTTCATAATACCCATGAAAAATGAAAGAATCGCAATAGTACATATATTAAATATTGTAACAAATATGTTCTCAGCTAACCCCTGCAAGAAACATAATAATAAAATAGGTATTTCTAACAATATTAAGAAAATTTTTTTAGGTATAGATTCAAAATTATAAATAAAATATAGTAATGGTAAAAGTATTGGTGATATTAATATTTGAACTACTATAAGAGTAAGTGGAGATGAGAACATACAAATTATAAATAATATTACTATCATACCCAAAACTAATAAAGAGTGTTTGAGTGAATTCCCTTCGTATGTTTCCTCATCGTTTTCTGTATATAGTTTTTTAATTTTATTTAATTGAATGAAAAAATTACCATATAAATCATTCCAAGTTACTTCATCACTATGTGAAAATAATTCATTAAAAAAAGTTTTTTCATTTTCGTTAGTTCCATCATAGTCTTTTAATTTTGAAATTTTAAAAGATCTTGATGGTGTTCTATTAAATCTAATATTAATTGCTTCTTTAATTTTTTCAATTTTCAAATATCCTTTATTAGCTAAATATATAACTAATGATAGAATATCTACGTCCTCAGCATATCCCCTATATATTTGTCCAACTTCTGCGCTATTTAAATTCATTGGTGGATAATTTTCGTATTCAATGGATTCCAACATTGAATCTCTTCCATATTTATTCCATAAGAAATATGTTACTACAATAAAAATAATATCAATAATAATTATTACCATTTACCAATATTCTCCTTAATTCATTTTTCCCTTTAATTCAGTATATCATAAACAATATTAAAAGACTAGTAGAAATTTAATCTACTAGTCTTCTGGTTGCTTTAAAATTTACTACAAGTGGTTACCAATTTCATACACTTTTAAGAGAATTCTATAAAACTGCATAAAAAAATAGTATCAATCAAAACCTATTGATTAATACTGTTTCGACATTTTAGAGTTTTTAAAAGTTCTCTAAAAATTATAAAAAATGGTCGGGGTGACACGGATCGAACGTGCGACCTCATGGTCCCAAACCACGCGCTCTACCAACTGAGCCACACCCCGAAATATTAAGCTAAAATTTAAATGCTTATATATAATAACATATTTTACAGTGATATGCAAGCAATTTTGTAAAAAAATTATTTTTGGTAAATAAAGTATTTTAGTATTGACAAAAAAATAAAATAAAGTTACAATCATATTGTATACAATTTAATTATAGAAAATTAAAAGCAATATTAAAATATATTATTTAAGAGTAAAAACCATTGATTTAGATAATAATATTATTAAAGTAGATGTTATAAAACTTTAGTATATGAATCAGAACATACTGTAGCTAGATTTGAGCCAGCAGTATAACCTGAAAATAGAATATCGAATAAAGGAGTTGCTATAAAATGAAATATAGATTTAGAACAGAAAATACATGTGCACAAGAAATCGAGTTTACATTAGAGGGAAATGTAGTAACACAAATAAAATTTTTAGGAGGAGGATGTCCCGGCAATTTACAAGCAGTGCCAAGACTTGTTGAGGGAATGACTGTGGAAGAAATAGAGAAAAAATTAGGAGGAATTATTTGTGGAATAAGAGGAACTTCTTGCGCAGATCAACTTGCAAAAGCTGTTAGAAAAGCATATGATGAGTCAAAAAAATCAGCATAAGTTACGTAAGAAAGGTAAAATATGAAAGAATTAGAAAAGTTAAAATTAGAAAATCAGCTGTGTTTTCCATTATATGCTTGTTCCAAAGAAATAATAAAAAAATATAAACCATTTTTGGACGAAATAGATTTAACATATACGCAATATATTACAATGATAGTGCTTTGGGACAAAAAAGAGATTAATGTAAAAGAACTTGGAAATTATTTATATTTAGATTCTGGAACATTAACACCAGTATTAAAAAAACTAGAAAATAAGAAATATATAAAAAGAAGTCGTTCAAAAAAAGATGAAAGAAATTTAATCATATCAATTACAGAAGTAGGAATGAATTTAAAAAATAAAGCAAAAAATATTCCATCTAAAATGAGTAATTGTATTAATTTAAATCAAGAAGAAGCATCAGATTTATATAAATTATTGTACAAAATGTTATCAAATTTTAAAAATTAGTTTAAATCTTTGCATTTTTTTAAATTATATTAAGCCAGTTATTTGAAAATGTTGCCCCCCACATAGCAACAATTTTCAAACAATATAAATGAATATAATAATTCAATTTAAAGCTGGAGAAGCAGTAGCAATATTTTTACTACTGCTTTTAATCTTTTAAAGAAATAAAATTTGTTTCATTTTATTTTTATACATGTTCTGTTTTCTTGACTTTAGAGCTAAAAAGTGGTAATATGTGGTAATATGGAATTAAAGGCTTAATCGTTTAAAGTAAAGAATACAAAATTTCTTATATGTAAATTTTAAAGGAGGAAAATAATGCACGAATTGTTACATGTGTTAGAACATACTGCAATTGATACAATAAGAATATTGCCATTTTTATTAATAGCATATTTAATAATGGAATACCTTGAACATAAAACTACTCATAAAACAAAAGAAGCAATAAAAAAATCTGGTAAATTCGGACCCTTCATCGGAGGCATATTAGGTGCATTTCCACAATGTGGTTTTTCAGTAACAGCAACAAATTTATATGCAGGAAGAGTTATAACAATTGGTACATTATTTGCAATATATTTGTCAACATCTGATGAAATGCTTCCAATATTATTATCAGAAGGCGTATCAGGAACGGTAATACTAAAAATACTAGGAATAAAAATATTAATAGGAATAATTGCAGGTAGCATAATAGATTTAGTCGTAAATATATGCCGTAAAGAAGAAAAAGAAGAACATAAAATAGAAAGTATATGTAAGCATGATCATTGCCATTGCGAAAATGGAATATGGAAATCAGCAATAAAACATACAGTAAACGTGTTTATATTCATATTCATAATAACATTGCTACTAAACATTGTAATAGAATACATAGGCGAAGACACTTTAGGGAAACTAATTTCGAACAAAACAATAATAAGTACACTAATTGTAACATTAATTGGTTTAATACCAAACTGTGCATCATCAGTAATATTAACAGAACTTTATTTATCAAATGTATTAAGCTTACCACTAATGATAGGTGGACTATTAGTAAATGCGGGAGTAGGACTTTTAGTATTGTTTAGAGTAAATCATAATCAAAAAGAAAATATAAAAATTGTATTAGGATTATACATAATAGGTGTAATCTCAACAATAGGATTACAATATATTATTTCATAATTATTTAAACAACACAGGTATTTCCTTGAAAAAATGGGAAAAATAAGATACAATAGTAACATATTAAAATGAAGGGGCAAAAATGAAAAAAATATTTTCCATTTTATTAGTATTTTTAACATTTATTTTTATATATTTTTTACAATCAAATTTTTTTATTTGGTTTAATATAGCAGGAGTAAAACCAAATCTTTTTATTATTCTAACATTATTTATAGGAATATTTATAGGTAAGGTATATGGATTTTCCATAGGAATAATATTGGGATTATTGCTAGATTTTTTTGTAGGAAAAGCCCTAGGAATAAACGCAATATCATTAGCAATTGTAGGATTATGCGGAGGAATATTTATAAAAAACATTTCAAAAGATAGCAGAATCACAATAATGCTTATGACAATTGTAGCAACATTTATAGCAGAAGTCATATCATATACACTTCAAATAATACTATTCAATTTGTCAATTGAAATAATTTCATTTCTAAAAATAATATTATTGGAAATACTGTTTAATTCAATGATAATAATCATCATATATCCAATAATTCAAAAAGCAGGGATAATGATAGAAAAAGTATTTACAGAGAAAAAAATACTTACAAGATATTATTAGCAAAAGGAGGAAAAAGTAAAATGGACAAAAAAAACGTAAGATACAATATACTAGCAGTCCTTGTCTATATTATAGGAATAATATTACTAATACAACTTTTTAACCTCCAAATAGTGCATGGAGAAGAGTATTTAGAAAAATCTAGTTCAAGACTAACAAGAGAAAACACAATCACTGCATCAAGAGGAGACATATTAGATAGAAATGGAAATATTATTGCAGGAACTGTTAATGAATACAGTGTAGAAATATATAAAAGTAAAATAAGTACAGAAACATTAAATAATACATTATTAAAAGTAGTACAAGTATTAGAGGCAAACGAAGATAAGTATAAAGACGAATTTCCAATAAAAATAAACCCAATTGAATTCACAATAAGTGATGAAAAACTATCTCAATGGTTAAAAAATAAGGGCTTTGACAATAATTCATCAGCAGAAGATGTACTTCAAAAGTATAAAGAAAAATATGAAATAAACAACAATAATATAGAAGAAGTAAGAAAAATAATAGCTATAAGATATGGAATAGAACAAGAAGGTTATAGTAGTATGAGCCCATATACAATAGCAAAAAATGTAAGCACAAAAACTGTAGCAATTCTAGAGGAACAAAACTTAGAATTTCCAGGAATAGCAATTTCTACAACATCAGCTAGAAAATACATAAGAGGAAGCTTAGCATCACACACAATAGGATATATAGGTGGAATAAATGAAGAAGAATTGAAAAATACAGAAGGCTATTCTATAAATGACTACATAGGAAAATCTGGAATAGAATATGTATTTGAACCATATTTACGAGGCACAAATGGTAAAAAACAAACAGATATGTCAATAGATGGAGCAACAACAGGAGAATATATAACAGAAGAAGCTGTGCAAGGAGATAGTGTTGTATTAACAATAGATGCAAATTTGCAATCAGCAAC
>CANRGU010000095.1 GCA_947630255.1 uncultured Clostridia bacterium
CCACATCTTACATATCCGTGTTCTTTTAGCATATTTTATCTCCTTTATGATTTTTATTTTAACACATAATTTGTTTTTTTCAATATGATTTATTTTATTTTTTCTTTCATTTTAACTAATATATTTAGTGCATCTATCGGTGTTAATTCATTTAAATTAACTTTGTCTATTTCATGTGCAAGTTCTGCCAATTTATAGTTATACATGTCAAGCTGTCCTGCTTGTACTTTTTTGTTTTCTTTTTCTTGATTCTTTTTTCCTAATATACTTTTTCGCTCTAAGCTTCTTAATATTTCATTTGATCTTTTTATTACATCTTGTGGTACACCTGCAAGTTTTGCTACATGAACACCATAGCTTTCATCAGTTCCACCTGGTACGATTTTTCTTAAGAAGATTACATCTTCGCCTTTTTCTTTTACTGCTATTGAATAGTTTTTTACGCCTTCTAATTGCTCTTCTAATTCTGTGAGTTCATGATAATGTGTTGCAAATAATGTTTTTGCTCCACATTTTTCTTTGTTTGATATATATTCTACTACTGCCCAAGCAATAGAAAGTCCGTCATAAGTAGATGTTCCTCTTCCTATTTCGTCTAAAATTACAAGACTGTTTGCAGTTGCCTCTCTTAGTATTTCTGCAACTTCCATCATTTCTACCATGAATGTACTTTGTCCGCATTGCTAAATCATCAGAGGCACCTACTCTTGTAAATATTTTATCTACAACTCCAATGGTAGCAGAGCTAGCTGGAACAAAGCTTCCTATTTGCGCCATTAATGTAATTAGTGCAACTTGTCTCATATATGTAGATTTACCTGCCATATTAGGTCCAGTAATTATTGATAATCTATCATTTTGCTTGTCTAAATATGTGTCATTATCTATAAATGTGCCTGCTGGCAACATTTTTTCTATAACAGGATGTCTTCCTCCTTTTATATCAATTACACCACTATTATTAACTTTTGGTTTTGCGTAATTTAAGTCTTCTGCTACAATTGCAAAAGAAGTAAATACATCTAATTCAGATACAATGTTTGATGCTTTTTGAAGTCTTTCTACATTTTGTGCTATTTTATTTCTAATATCTATAAATAGTTTATATTCTAAATCTACTGCTTTTTCTTCTGCTCCTAATATTTTACTTTCTAATTCGTTTAATTCTTCTGTTATATATCTTTCGCAATTTGCAAGTGTTTGTTTTCTTATATATCTATCTGGTACTAAATTTAAGTATGATTTTGTTACCTCAAAGAAATATCCGAATACTTTATTAAATCCAACTTTTAAATTTTTAATTCCTGTTTGTTCTTTTTCTTTTGTCTCTAGCTGTATAAGCCAATTTTTGCCATCTAATGTTGCTTCTTTTAGTTCATCTATTTCTTCATTATATCCTTTTTTTATTATTCCGCCTTCTGTTATTGCAATTGGTGGATCTTCTACTATAGATTTTTCTATTAAATCATGTATATCTGTAAGTTCATCTAAATTTAAATATAAATTCTGTAATAGCTCAGATTTACTACTTGCTAAAAGCTTTTTTAAATATGGTAATTGTTTTAAAGAATTTTTAAGCGATATCATATCTCTTGCGTTAGTATTTCCATAAGATATTTTTCCGAACTAATCTTTCTATATCATAAATTCTTCTTAAAGAGTCTATAATATCTCCTCTGAAAATTAAATTATCTTTTAATTCTTCTACTGCGTTTAGTCTTTTGTTTATTTCTGTTACATCTAGCAAAGGTTCATTAATCCATTTTCTTAGGAGTCTTCCTCCCATAGATGTATATGTTTTATCTAATACCCAAAGGAGTGTTCCTTTTTTACTTTTATCATTCATTTTTTCTGTTAGTTCTAAATTTCTTCTAGAAGTAACATTTATCGACATGTATTTTTCTACTGAATACATTTTAATCATATTTATATGTTCTAGTTTTATTTTTTGTGTTTGGTTTAAATAGTCTAATAAGCCATTTATTGCTGGAACTTGCATGTCTGTATTATCTATATTTTCTATTTCTTTTTCGCTATCATCAATAAAGGTGTATGCTTCTAATAAGCTATCTACATCAGTTTTAAAAATTTCTTCATCAAAGCAATTTACATATGCATTAAATCTTAGTTTTATTTCATCAATTTCTTGTTTGCAATTAAATAGCATTTTATTTACTATAATTTCTGCAGGGTTATATTTTGAAAGCTCGTCTAAAAGAAGATTAAAATTGTTAGTTGATTCTATTTTTGTTGATAAGAATGTACCTGTTGTGATGTCGCAAACTGCTATTCCAAAATATATTCCTTTTTTATATACTGACATTATATAATTATTTTTCTTTTCGTCTAGCATATTTGATTCAATTACAGTTCCTGGAGTTACTACTCTTATTACATCTCTTTTAACAATTCCTTTTGCCGTTTTTGGATCTTCTAATTGTTCGCATATTGCTACTTTGTAGCCTTTTTCTATTAATCTTGCAATATAACTATCTGCTGCATGAAAAGGAACTCCACACATTGGAGCTCTATCTTCCATGCCACAGTCTCTTCCTGTTAGAGTTATTTCTAGTTCTCTTGATGCTGTTTTGGCATCATCAAAAAACATTTCATAGAAGTCCCCTAATCTATAAAATACAATGCAGTCCTTATATTCTTCTTTTATTTCTAAATAATGCTTCATCATGGGTGAAAATTCTGCCATTATCTTATTTCTCCTTCTTCTTCGTATTGTTTTATCTCTTTACTTTCTGAATTTTGCAGATTTGGTTTATGATTAACATTAACTTTTATTCTACTTCGTAATTCATCTTTTGTTACATCTTCTGTTTCTATCCTTTTTAATTCTTTTTCTTTTTTATCCATATCAGTATATGTGTATCCTAACCTTCTTGCTGCTTCAGCCTTTGACATTCCTTCTGATATTAACTTATAATAATTATCCAATACATTTTGTAGATAAACTTTTCTATTTGTGTTACGATCTTCTTCTACTATAATATCTCCTATTTCCATAGTTTCAATAAATTCTTTATCTTCAAAAGTTAATTGATTTTTTCTATATCTTATATATAATTGATAAATTTGGTCTTCCGTTAAGCCTGTAAGTACATCAATTTTCTGTGAATTCTTCATATTATTTAATCTTCTATTAAAGGTTCTTGCAGAAATATCATATACATCAATTATTTGTTGTATTTCTGCATCATTTTTTATTATGCTTTTTGTTAATTCTGTAAAATCTATATGAGTAATTTTCTTAGATTGAAAAGGATATTTAGCTATAAATCTTTTATAAAGTTCTGGATTGCTTTTAGATAATTTTGTTATTTCATTATTAATTGTTCTTATTGATATATGATAAGTAGAAGATATTTCCCTTCTTGTAATTTTTTCTTCTATTACTTGTTCTATTAAATCTTCGAATTCTGCCGTGTTCATCTATATTTCCCCCTTTAAATACCACATATGTTCTGAAATTATTTTAATATTTATAATGTTACCGATTAAATCTTTATTTCCTTCAAATACAACTACTTTATTTGTATCAGTTCTTCCGAGTAAGCATATTTGAATTATTTTTGCTGTATCCTTCAACTAATATTTTTTGCGTTGTTCCAACATACTTTTGATTGTTTTTTTCTATATTCTTTTCAAATAATTCTTTTAATCTATTAAATCTTTCATGTTTTATTTGTTCTGGAATTTGATTTTCCATTCTGTCTGCTACTGTTCCAACTCTTCTTGAATATATGAACATAAATATTTGTTCAAAATTTACTTTTTTTACTACATCTAATGTTTCTTTAAAATCTTGTTCTGTTTCACCGTGGAAATCCTACTATTACATCTGTTGAAAATACTACATCTGGAATTTCTTTTTTTATTCTATTTATTAAATTTAGATATTGTTCTTTTGTGTATTTTCTATTCATTGCTTTTAATACATTTGTACTTCCAGCCTGAAGTGGTACATGCAAAAGCTTAGATATTTTTTTGCTCTGTTTTATTACCTCTATTACATCGTCTGTAAAGTCTTTTGGATGTGGAGAAATAAATCTTATTATTTCTATACCTTCAATTTTTTCTACATCTTTTAAGAGATTAGAGAATTTATAGTTGTTTCCTCCATTGTATGAATTTACATTTTGTCCTAAAAGTGTTATTTCTTTAAATCCTTCTTTTGCAAGTTCTTTAATTTCGTTTAAAATATCTTCTGGCTTTCTACTTCTTTCTCTTCCTCTTACATAAGGCACTATACAATATGAGCAAAAATTATTGCATCCATACATTATTGTAACTGAGGCTTGCTTATTGTTGCTTCTTTTTACAGGTAAGCCTTCGTAAATTTCTCCATCTATATCTATTATATCTTTTATTTTTTCTTTTTTGGTTATAGTTTTATATATATCTTCTGGAACTTTGTGAAGCGTATGTGTTCCAAATATTATATCTACAAAAGAATAGCTTTTTTTAAGTTTATCTGTAATGTGTTCTTCTTGCATCATACATCCGCCAATTGCTATTATTATGTTTTTATTTTCTTTTATTTTTTTAAGCTCTCCGAAGTTTTCCAAATACTTTTTCTTCTGCATTTTCTCTTACGCAACATGTATTTATTAAATATAGGTCTGCATCTTTTACATCGTTTGATTCTTTATATCCCATTTCTTCTACCATGCCAATTAGCTTTTCAGAATCATTTTCGTTTAATTTACATCCCATTGTTAATATGTAATATTTTAAATTTTTATCTTTATTTATTTCGTATACTTTTTTTATATATTCTTTTTGCTTTTCTATTATTTCTGCATCCATTAATTTCTTCCTCCAACATTTTATATATTTTATTATAAAACAACAAAATTATCAAGTAATTGGGCACTAAAAAAAATAGTATCAGATTTTGCTTTTAAATCTGATACTATTTAATATTTTAAATAACTTGCTAATAATTATTTACTATATTTTTTTACAGTTACTATTCCTGCTAATGATATAATTCCTATAATTGTTGCAACTAATGCTATATCTGCTAATCCAGTGTCAGGTGTATCATCTTTTTTG
>CANRGU010000096.1 GCA_947630255.1 uncultured Clostridia bacterium
AATTTTTTACACAAAAATTCCAGCGATTTCTCACTGGAATTTTTGCTTTCGGGTTCCTATTTTAGGACACCCTCTTTTATATTAGCAACTTAAATCCTTTCTTTTTAATACTAGTATTGCCATACTTGAAATAGCAATAGCGATAGCAGAGATTTCTAATAAATTACTTGAACCTGTTTTTGGAGTTCCATCCTTTTTAGGTTTTTCAGGCACTTTTTCAGGAACAGTTTCTTTATATTCTTCACCTTCAACAGCAACATCACCAATATCATTACCTTGATATATAATGGTATTATTTTTATCTGCAACAACTAATTTATTATCATTTATAAATACTTTGTTAGTACTATTTTCTGTATTTATTATTTCAAATCCTCCTACAGGATCATTTGTATCAATATAAACAACATTATTCTTTTCAGTAGATGATAGGCTACCATTCATGATTAATACTGGATCTGTATCTCCATCAGCAAGACTTGTTCCTCTAGCAATTTCTATACCATTATTAGTACCTTCTCTACCATTGTGACCTAAATGTAAGTTTACAACTTCAACTGTACCAGCATTAGCTAAAACTCCACCATAAGCACAATCTTTAATTTCTACATTGTCTAAAACAACATGGCCACCATTATAAGCTTGAACACCATATTTTACGCTATTACTTAAAGTAAGATTTTTTAAAGTTAATTTTGTTCCTTTACCAGCTGTTATTAAAGTACTATTTTCTCCACTTGCTTGCCATTCATCAGTATTTGCAGATATAGTATGTCCATTACCATTTATAGTTAAATTTTTGCCAGCTATATCAATTGGAGCCTTTATTACTATATTAGTAGATAAAGAAATAGTATCATTATTACTTGCATTCTTAATTGCATCAACTAAAGAAGACTCATCACCTGCAGGAGTATTTGCTGCATGAGAACAAATTGGAATTGCAATTAAAGCAAATAAAGATAATAAAAATAATAAAGATAATTTTTTGAAAACTTTCATGTTATTCCTCCTTAAAAAAATTTATATTATTATAATTTGTTTTTTTAGAAATTTTTATACAAAATTTTTATTTTTTTTACATAATTTGATTTTATTTGAAAAATTCTAAGAAATAATGATAAAAGCATAATTATATAAACTAGATAATATAAAAAATATATAAATACTTGTTAATTAAAAGAAATGTATATATAATATATATAATTAAAAAGGGGATGAAAAAATGGGATTAGAGGTAAAAAATGTTAAGAAAAATTTCGGCGCAAAGCTCGCAGTAGATAATCTTTCATTTGAAATTAATAAACCAGGTGCTTTTGGACTTCTTGGAACAAACGGTGCTGGAAAAACAACCACCATTAGAATGATACTTGGAATTATAAAAAAAGACGATGGAACGATTTTATGGAATGGTAAAGAAGTTTCAAGAAAGCATGTAAAATTTGGATATTTACCAGAAGAAAGAGGAATATATCCAAAAACAAAAGTATATGACCAATTAATGTATTTTGCAAAATTAAAAGGAATGAAAAAGCAGGAAGCGGATGAAGCAATTAAATATTGGTTAAAAAGGTTAGAACTAGAAGAATACACATATCTTCAAGCAGAAAAATTATCAAAAGGAAACCAGCAAAAAGTACAATTTATAACAGCAGTTATGCACGATCCAGAACTAATAGTTCTAGACGAACCATTTAGTGGATTAGATCCAATAAATACAGAGATATTAAAAAATGTAATGATAGATTTAATAAACAAGGGAAAATACATAATAATGTCTAGTCATCAAATGAATTCAATAGAAGAATTCTGTACAGACCTTGTAATATTGAATAAAGGAAAAACAGTACTAAAGGGAAATTTAAATGATATAAAAAACAGCTATAAATCAAACAAAATGGAAATACAGGCATTAGACAATATAGATGAATTAATTAAGAGTTTAGGATTAAAAGTAATATTTTCAAAAGATAATAATTACGAAGTAGAAATAAAAGATGAAGAAGAAGGCTATAAATTATATAATTTACTTGCAAAAGATAATATTAAAGTAAATAAATTTGAACTTAAAAAACCAAGTTTGCATGATATATTTATAGAGAAAGTAGGTGCAAGCAAATGAGAGATTTAATAACAGTAGCTACATTTACAATAAAAGACATGTTACAAAGAAAATCATTTATAATATCAACATTAATTATATTAGTGTTAATAGTAGTTGGCTTTAATATACCAAATATTATCAGCAAAATAAAAGGAGATAGCGATTGGAATGACAAAATTTTATTAGTTGATAGTGAAAATATATTTGAAGGAAATTTAGAAGCATTAAATTCAGACGAATCACCTTATAAATTTATTGTAAAAAATGAAAAAATAGATGAGCAAGAAATAAAAAATGAAATAAGTAGTGGAGAAATAAATAGTTGTTTAGTATTTGAAAAAGGTGACAATGGGATAGTTATTAACTATTATGTTGAAAGCACAGTTTCTTATGGAGAAATACCTGAAGAAGTAATTACATCTTTTGCCAATATTTATAAAAATGTACAATTATCAAAATTAGGATTAAGCAATGAACAATTACAAAGTTTAAATATGCCATTTAATATAAACACAATAGAAACAGATGAAAATCCAGCAAGTGGAAATCAATTTGTTATAATGCTATTATCAATACTATTATTTTATGCAATATATTTCTGTGCATATCAAGTTTCAAGTTCAATAACAACCGAGAAAACATCAAAAATAATGGAAACACTTATAACATCTACAAATCCAAGAACAATAGTATTAGGTAAAACAATAGGAATAGGAATTGTAGGATTATTGCAAATATTATCTATTATGATAGTAGGAATTATATCTGCAGTAAGTTTCTTACCAGAAGGAACACTAGATGGAATTTTAGATATGACTAATATAACACCAATGCTTGGAGGAGTAATTATAATATACTTTATATTTGGATATTTCTTCTATGCTCTGCTATATGCATTAACAGGATCTACTGTAAGTAAACCAGAAGATATAAATTCTGTAAATGGTCCAATTGCAATTATAGCAATAGCTGGCTTCTATTTAGCATATTTCTCAATGATGAATCCAAGTAGCAATATAAATGTAGTAGCATCTATGCTTCCAATATCATCACCATTTAGCATGCCATTTAGAGTAATGATGGGAACAGCAACCACTACTGAATTAATAGGATCAATATTAATATTATTAGCAAGTATATTAGTAGTAGCCAAAATATCAATTAAAATATACTCATCAGCAATATTAAACTACGGAACAAAATTAAGCCTGAAAGACATGATGAAAATATATAAAAATGAGAAATAAAATTTATATATGTTTTTTTATAAGTTTACTAATTGATATATACAGGATTATTTTATATATAATTATAATTTTATAATATTTGATGAAATTGCCTTAATGAGTACTAAATTGAACTTGACAAATTTTAATAAACATGATATTTATCATTTATAATTATTAAAAGATGGAGATGAACAAATGATGAAAAAAGAAAAAGGATTATCATTAATAGCTTTTGTAATAATTATTGTTGCAATTATTGTTATAGGAGCTATTGTAACAATTTTTATTTTTATTAATAGTAGGAAAAATAATGAAGATACAAATCTGCCAAAAAATATTGCTTTAGAAAATTATAATAACACAAATAAAGAACAATTAGATGAGCAGCAAAGTGAAAATGAATTAAACTCTCATATTTATGTAACACATATGGAAACTATAAAAAAATCTGACATTTTATATAATCATGAAAATGATTCAAGCTTGGTTAATTATGCTTGTATAATTGCTGAAATTCCTCCAATTATGTATCCAACTGAAATTCATTTTATGGAGAATGATATGATAGTTGGAGAAGAAACTGGAAAAGAAATTATAAGTAAAACTTATGAAAAACATGAAGATAATTATTATTTTATTTGCTATATAATATATCCAACAAATAAATCTTTATCAGATTATGAACTATCATTTTCTAGTAGTAATACGGGTGATAATTACAAAAAGGGATTATCAAATGCTATTAATTCAATTCCAGAAAATATAGAAACAATCTATAATATTAACGGAAATAAATATATTTATAATGGCAAAACTGCAACAGGAGGTTCAACATCTGAGGAAAACTATAACTCTACAGTATCATATCAATACACTTTTTTACCTTTAGATAATAGTGGAATAACATTCAATGCAGATTCATTTAAAGTTGAGTGGTCATCAGATACGCAAAAAAATATTGTTGATAATTACAAATTAGAAGTCAAAGATACCGATGGCATGGGAGACATTTTAATGCCAACACTTTCCGTACGTTTATATTACAATACAAATACTATAACAAAGGTTTTGGGCAACAATGCGCCTAATGTATATGATCTATTAGAAAAACAAGTAATTGTAAAATGTAATGACATGCAGATATAAAGAATTGCACAATATGCACATTGTGGACGTAAAATATGTGCATAAATAAATTTGCAAAAAGAATTGACATTTTGAAAATGTTAAAGTATAATAATCTTATAAAGATGAGATACCACAGAGATGTGGCATATCGCTAAATAAGTATTTATATTAAGAATACATCTCTAACGACCAGGCAGAGATGTGCTTTTTTCGTTATCTAGCTTTCTTATTGTAACAACTAATGCTACAAATAAGCTAACTGTAACAACGGTTATTATTGCAAGTTCAGTTAAAAGTATGTAGATAAAAAGTAAATAGACTTGTTCTAACAACATACGCATCGCCTCCTCTCTTATGTAGGATAAACGATAACGCCACACTCTGCTTATCTCATCTTCATCGCATATTATATAAAAGATTTTGAACAAAGTCAACCAAATGTTCGTAAAAATGTAAATTTATTCCAAAATTTGTAATCTTAATAATTTAAATGATATAATTCAAATATAAATAAAAGAGGAATTTTATGATTAAAGCAATTTTTTTCGATTTAGATGATACACTT
>CANRGU010000097.1 GCA_947630255.1 uncultured Clostridia bacterium
TATTTTTCAATCCGTAATTTTTTTTAATATTATTTAATTCTATTTCTATCATTTTTATATCTCCTTATTATTAAATTTTTATAAATAACGAGATATAATTGCCATTTAACTATTACAACCTATGGCGATTTATCTCGTTGTAATAGTTTTGCAGGCATAACTTCTTATCTTTAACCTACTTTCTAAATCTTTTCTTTTATTCATCATAAAAATTCTCCTTAATTTTTTAATATTTATAATTATATCATAAACAAATTGGTTTTACCATACATTTCCAAAGATTACTACGAGTTATATTTTTTATATAAAATAACTTGTAAATACCAAAATAAAACTGATAAAATTATCAGTTTCAAAAAATATGGTAGTTATAGTCTTAATTGATATATTTCAAATTAATATATGTCTATATAAAATTCTTTTATTTATCTCTATAATGTGAACCACATTGCACAATGATAATTTGATTATTTTCTATCTTGTACACTATTCTATTTTTATCATCAATTCTTCTACTCCAGTATCCTGAAAAATTTCCAACTAATGCCTCTGGTTTTCCTATTCCTTCATAAGCATTTCTATCTATGTCTTTTAATAACTGGTTTATCTTTTTTAATGTTTTCTTATCTTGTGTCTGCCAATACAAGTAATCCTCCCATGCTTCATCTTGCCATGCCTTATTCATCTTCTACCTCTATTAAATCATGAATAGTAAGTTTTCCTTTTTCTGCATCTTTAATTGCTTTCTTTAGCCTTTCTATATTGGCAGTACTATAAAAAGGATCATCAGCTGTAATTTCAAATGGTATTTTTTGTTCTCTTACAGCTTTTTTTGCAAACACACAAAAAGCTGTTGTCATTGACATTCCTATATCTGAGCAAAACTTATCAAATTGTTCTTTTAATTGTTTATCCATTCTTATATTTATATTTGTTTGAGCCATATCAATGCACTCCCTTCTATTAATATTATATGTATTGTATCATATTTTATTTACATTGTCAATAATTTTATTTACATTTGTAATTTTTAGGCGATTGCTTTTTTTATTTTTCAAATATATTTTTGACTGCAAGAGAAGTTGGAGTTAACTTAAAAAACGGTTACAATGGTGATATATCATCAAAGGACGCTGGTAGAATCGGTGGTAACATGGTTAAAAAAATGATACAACAAGCTGAAAGCCAAATGAAATAAGTTTATTAACTATTGTTTAATTCATGGCAGAAGCATTTTTCTTGTTTTTATTGTGTTTCTAAAATACATAAAGGCAGGAGATGTGCTCCTGCTTTTATATTGATTCTTCATATTTACTTTTTTCATATTTTGTTCCTAAATATTCATTGTATATGAAAGATATTAAACCAATTGTTGCTTCAGACAATTCTTGTTGCTCTAACGGAATATTTAAGTTTATTTTAGGTTTATAATCATCTATTTTCAAAATATATATCAATTCTATGAATTTTGTTGGTATTCTAGCAAGTTCAACTGGTGTTAAATTTTCTAACAAATACCATACATCAGAACATGCCTCTGAAAATTCCATATTATTATCTCTCACTTTCGTTATCTTTTTCCTTTGAGTTTTGGTTTTGTGCCATGATTATTGCACTTATATTATCTTCTGCTCCTTTTAAAACATCCTTAAAATTTCTATTTCTTTTTATATATTCAGGAGGATTATTTGTTTTTTCTAGTTGTTTTTTATTTTCAATTTCATATATAGCATTTATCATGTTTTTTAAGCATTCTCTCGAATTTCTAGATGTATACATCAAATTTGCTATTTCTGAATTAGAAAAATTATCAGATATACCATCACTACATAAAAATAACTTGTCACCACTATTTAAATAATCTTCTGTTATAAAATTTTCTGTATTTTGGTCTAATTCTTTTTGCAATGTATCGCTAGCTTGTCCGCAACCTAAAAATCCAGTTATAACATTGTTTTTATTATAAAATCTTATGTCACTATCATTTAAAATGTGAATACCTTTAGTTTTATCTCTACGTCTATATATAACGTCTTCTGAAGAATATTGTAGCTGTGATGTATATACTCTGTTTGGATCAGAATCTATTGTATATAAACTTCCTGCCTTCAAACCTTCTTCAAATAAATTATCGTCTTTTGAAAGTTGCTTTACCTTTCCATTTGGAGATATTTTTAAAATTCTGGAATCTCCTGTAGATACAGATGTAACCATGTCTTTGTCATTTTTATTTCTTGTAATAGCCATTGAAAATGTTGTTCCTGGTTTATCACCTGCTATTTTAATGATATTTTCATTTATATTTACTAAATGTTGTTTTATAGCATCTGCAAAGTTAATCCTAACTTTTTTGCCATCTTTTCTTTTTACTTCAATGTTTTCAGAATTAAAGAAACTTTCTGGAATTTTTTTGAACCAATCCATTGTAAGTGCTACTGCTATATAACTTGCAATATCTCCATTATCTCTTCCACCTACTCCGTCAGCAACCAATGCTAACCTGAACTTTGGATTTTTAGGATGTGCCATCATAAGAATTGAATCTTCTTGTGCATTTTTTTCCATTCCGATTGCTCATACCTATATTTTGAATGCCTATCATACCATTTCCAGCATATATTCCATTTTTTCTTTTTGTACCTTTATTTAAATCTTTTTGTAAAGTTACAGTACTATCTATAATATCATATCCAAAAGCTTTTGAATAATCCCTCATATTTTTAATTAAATTTTGTGCTGATGCTAATGTTTGTACTGTTGTAACATTATTGGCTGGAGAAGATCTTTTAGTAGCAGTTTCTTTTAAATATGTACTGGTTTTGCTTTGTCTTTTCATTGCTTCATTTAATGCATCTTTTACTGATACTTGGCACATTCTCATAACTGCCTTTTCGTCTCTAAAAATGCTTTGCCTTATTTCATTTATATTTGCAAATGAAGATAACTTATCTTTTATGGCAATATCATATCCATTCTTTAATACTTTATTTTTACTTATGTAATTAAGATATATATTTGTTATTGCTGTTTCTATTGCATTTCTATTTTCTTCTGTTAAAATTCCTCTAAGTCCTCTTGACACATTTGCACTTGCAAATCCTGGAACCCTGTTTAAAAAGTAGCTCATTTGATTAGAAATACTTTCATAAAACGTTTGTGGATCAATTCCATCTTTCGATTTAATTATAAATGCATCTTGAATCTTTTTTCTTAAAAATTCTTCGTTATTCATAATTATCCTTTTTTATACATTAATTTTCTGGTTCTAATAGTCCATAATTTTTATTATCTTTTAATTTAAATAATACATTTACTTTGTTTGTTTCTTGATTTATAAATGTTATAAATCTATCTTGTGGTTTTTCCTGTAATTTTAATTTTGCATCTTCTGTAGTCATAGGTTTAATATCATAATAGATTGTTTTTATTATTTCATTTTCTATTTCAACTTTTTCTCCTATATTTGCTACTATGGCTCTTATTGAATCGTCTTTATTTGCTTTGTCTTTTTTTGTTTTCCATTTTCTAATTTGACCTTCTAATATGTCTATATCTTTATCAATAGACGCATACATATCTTTGTGTGAAGTTACAGCTCTATATGTTTCTTGTTTTACTTTTACGCTCATTTCTGCAATTTGTTCTGTTTTTTCTGTTCTTATTGTAACTGTTACATCAATATCTCCGTCAAAGTATTTTTCTATTCTTCCCATTTTCTTTTCTACATAATCTTTAATTGCTTCTGTTGCTTTCATATCCTTTCCTGTTATTGTTATATTCATTTTTAAAACCTCCATTCAGAAGAGTTTTGTGCTTTTAACCCTTTACTCTTCACTATTGTATAATTTATTTTATGTTTTGATTATATATGAATAATAAAAAATACGCAAGAGTTATTTAAACAAATTACAATTTATATTCTTTTTCTAATTTTTCTTGTAAATATATTTTAGATATTATTTCTAATTCTTTTATTGTTTCTGGAGGTACATTAAATGAAAATATTTTTTTTGCGTCTGCAAGAATTATGTATCTAATTGCATCTTTTGTTGTGCTTGATATTTCTATTGCTCCTTTGTCTTGCTTTGCACATGCCAAGCATTTAAATCCACTGTCTTTAAAACTGAAATATGTTAAATTTTCTTTTGTTTTGCAGCCTTTACACTCATCTATAATTGGTCTATATCCTATTATTGATAAGAGTCTTAATGTAAATACTGAATTTATTAAACTCAAATTTTTATTTGTTTCTGATATCATATATAGTGTGTTTAAAAAAAGTTGCATTACTTTGTATGTATTTTGATTTTCGGTTGTAACATCGTTTATTATTTTTGTAATGTGAGATGCATATTTTAATTTTTCTAAATCTGTTCTTATGTTATAAAATATTTCTATTGTTTCGCAAGAATTAATTGAATAGGTGTTTCCACCTTTATATAACAAATATTCTCCAAAACACAAAAATTGAGTAGCAGCCATAAGAAGGCTTTTAGGCCTTCTTGCTCCTTTGGCTGCTGCCTCAATTTTTCCGTTTGGTGTTAATATTGTAACAATTTTATCAAAATCCGCTACTGTTTTTTCCGCAATTATTAATCCCTTCGTTTTTAATAATTTCATAGTTTTCCGCCTTCATATTTTCTTCTATCTCTGTTATTTGTTTAAATTCTAGAAATGTATCTATATTTCCTGTATTCTTAAAGGTATTCCATGCTATTTGTTTTATCATATGATTTCATCTCCCTGCTCTCTTTATGTGCAAAGTATTTACATTTACACCTTTAATTTTATCTTCTGCAATATTGCTTTTTTTATTCACTCTTAAATCTTTTTATTATGCTTTGATTATCTTGCCAATCTTCTTTAATTTTAACCCATAATTTTAAATTTATTTTTGTTCCTAATGTTTTTTCCATGTCTTGTCTTGCATACATTCCAATTCTTTTTAGCATTGCTCCATCTTTGCCTATTACTATTCCTTTATGGGATTTTTTTAATACATATATTGTTGCTTC
>CANRGU010000098.1 GCA_947630255.1 uncultured Clostridia bacterium
AATATGCGGAGAACTGCCAGAACACTCAGAAATATCCGCTATTAGCTGTATGCCATAGTCAGAGTTTGAATCATATAACACTCTCCATAAATATCCATTATAACTCACATATGGACTTTTTTTCTCGGCTTTACTTGCACTTGAATTTGTTAATAATGCTTCGCTTATAGGTATTTGTCGTTTTGTTCCTAACACTCCTCCATATATATCTGTTAATGGTATATCACTATATCCACCATATTCGTCTTTTAATGTTAATCTTACATCGTTTAATTCTTCATCGGTCATTGTCGATATATCTGGTATTTCTTTAAAATATTTTTCTAGTACTCCTTTTAACTGACCTCTTGTTATTTTGTCTCCTTCATTTTCTGCTTGTTTTGCTCCTGCTTCTGTACTTACCATATCTTTTACCATGCCTATCCTTGTTCCTCTTCTTGCTTCTTGGGCTTTGCCTATTAAGCCCCCATTTAATGCTACACTTATTGTTACTGCTACTAGGATTAGCATTACTATTATTGTGATTATTAGAGCTATTAAAGTTATGCCTTTGGCATTAGAAGTTGGCATTTTAAATTTGAAATTTGTTTTTTTACATTTTTCTTGGTTCATGTGTTTTTATCTCCTTCTTTTGTTTTTTGGTTAGCAGAAAGTCGTGTCTGCTTCTTATATTTTTATGTCGATTATAATTTATACATTTATTATAATTATGTTTTTTTCTGTTGTCAATATTTTTGTCTTTAATTATTTTTTGAATTCATAATTTTTTTATTCAATATATTAATTTACATAGTTTTAAAAAAAGTGAAACCTAGTTTTTATTAACTTTGTTTCACTTTTCTTCTAATTTTTTCATATTTTATATATTCAATATTGCTATTTTTACTTCGATTCACCATACAGTTATAAATTGTATCTCTTAAGTCTTGCTGTGCTTCTTTTGGTGATAGTTTATCATTTGGAAAAAATGGTCCATCTATGTATGATACTATTTTTATTTTGTCATTATTTTTGCCATAAGCCTGATATGTATTCGTTATACAAAAAGATGGTTTATTAAGTTTTACTGGATATTTAAATGATACTGCTTTAAATGGTCTTATTTTTGTATAATATGGCCAAATATGTGCTTCTGGATATATAGTAATGGAATAATTTTTATTTATCTTTTTTTCTATTTCATTTAAAAAATTTTTCATTGCTGTTTTGTTATCCGGAATTGGTATCGCTCCGAAGCATTTCTACAAGTGTTTTCATACCTTTCATTGAAACATTTTCAGGATTAACAATTAAAAAATTTCTTTTTGGATAATTTGCAACACTTGGAATAAAAGTGTCTGCGAAAGCTTGAGTGTGATTGCCATATATAAAATATCCTGTGTTTTTGCATTTTTTTAAATTTTCTTTTCCTATATATTTTAACCTAAATTTTATTTTAGAATACAATACTTTAATTGGCATGCTTGCTATATTTTGCACAATTAGAGAACAAAAATCCCATAAGGGATTTTTGCTATATCTATAATTTCCATCTATTATTCTTGGCTCTATTTTTGCTTCAGAAAATTCATCATTTAATTCATCTTCATAATATATAACTTTTTTTGCTTCCATAAAACCTCTTTTTATGAAATATTTTCAAGAACTTTTTTATCGCAACTATATTCAAGTGGTATTTTGTAAAAGTCTTCATATATTTTTTTCCATACTTCAAAATTTTTGTCTTTCATTTTTTCAATATTTTCTCTGTCTGATAATTTTTCGTCTGGATATATTGGTTTTTCTATGTTTATTATGTATTGTTGAACAGGGAAACCGTCTTCTCCAATTATTTTACTGTCTTCCATTGTTATAAATATTGGTACAACTGGAACATTATTTCTTACAGCCAATTTAAAAGCTCCGTTTTTTAGTGGCTTTGGTTTTTTATAATTCCACCATAAACTTTGTTCTGGATATATTAATATAAAGTCTCCTCTGTCTAAAATTATATCTACTGCTTTCATAAATTCTATCATTGTTCTTTTATTTGAGCTAAGTGGAAGTGTATCGCAGTTTCTAAATAAAAATCCATATAATCCTGGGAAGTTTGTGTAATTTCCTTCTCTTATTACTTTATATAATTTTTTATTTTTTGATTGCTTGCAATTTCTAAATACTTCTTCTATTGAGAAACAGTCGAATGGATTAAAGTGATTACATGTTAGCATTGCGCCTGTTTCTACACTTTCCAAATTTTCTATTCCATTTACTTCTTTTATTATAAGTTTATTATCTTTTAATATATCGTTAAGATATTTTTCTCCCATTTTATTAGCAACTCTATTTTTTATTTTGCTATATCTTTTTTCTTTTAAATAATCTACATTGTCTGGAGTAAGCTCTATTGATGGAGGATCTTCTTCAGCATCTATGTCGAATTTTCCTTCTTTTTCTAACTTTTCTATTTTATCTATAATTGCTAATCTTTCTCTTGATTTGTCTGTTTCTTGACTTTGCAAAATTCTTAATATTTTATATTTTCTATCATCACCTACACAGTCACTTTCCTTTTGTGCAAGTGCTCTTAACATTTTATCTGCTTCCCTATCTTTGAATTTTTCTTCATCTGAATAGTTTTCTTTTATTTTTTGTATTTCGTCAAAAAATTCTGTTTTTTTAGCGTATTTCCAGAAATATTCTTTGTATAATATATCTTCAAAATGCCATGGTTTAAATGCTAAATTATAATGTATTAAATGTAATTTTTTTCTATCAACAGTATCTCCACCTATTGGCATCCTATCCCATGTATTTTTTATCATTTTAGTTCTACCTTTGCAAAGTCTGTTTAAATAGTCTTGATCTTGTGCAACTGAAAATTTTACAGTTTCAAGTAAATACAAAAATTTTTCTTGAAAATTAAATTTTCTAAGTTCATCTAAGTTCATAACAAGTACACCTGCATTAAAGTAGTCCCTATAATCTGCAACTCCAACTACTTTTTCTACATATTCTTGGAATACTTCTATTGTTTGAATTACATCATCTGGTGCTGCTGCAACTAAATTATCACCCATGTTAATATTATATAAATCTGCAACATCTGACAATGCTACAATATCAACATCCAAATAAAGTACTTTGTCATATTGTGGATAAAGATCCGGTATAAATAATCTAAAATATGTTGTTTTAGAATAATAGTCACGTGTATATAATTTGTCTTTTACTTTTTCTATATAATAGTTTAAGTCAACAAATTCTATATTTACGTTATCTCTTTCATATTTTTTAATTTTTTCTTGATTTTCTTCAGTTATATCTGTATATAAGATTTTAACTAAATAATAATTTTTGCTTGAAGAATTTTCAATTATTGATTGAAGTGCTACAGCTAAAAGTGGTATATATTTATCATCTATGGCAAAAAATATTGGTATTTTATTTAATTTTTTCTTCATATAAACCTCCATTGTTTTCTAATTGTTTTTCAAATTTTTCTTTTAATTCTAAATATTCTTCTAAATCTTTATCAAACATATGACATCTTAAAAGTTTATGTACTTTTTCTACATTCCATTGTTTATAATTTTCTATACATGGATATGGGAAAAGTATTAATCTTTTAGCAAAGTGACATATTACAGTATCTTTTCTTCTAAAACTTCCTTGCTCATTATATATTCTTGGAAGTAATAATTTTTTTGTTGTTGATCTAAAAATTGCATCTTGGTCTGCAAATAGCATTTTTGTTGTTTTTATTAAATTTCTTGCTTTTTCTAAAAGTTTTGTTTCTTTTATTTTTTTCATATTTAATAATAACATACCTGCATTTATATAGTCTGGTCTTATAAACCAAGATCCATATTTTTCTTTTACTACTGCATATTCATAATCTGAAATATCTATATTGTATAGTTTTGAAATGTCGTCTGCTGCCATCATATCTATATCCAAATATAATAGCTTGTCAGGCATATTTGGTATTAAATCTGCAAGTAATCGAAGTAATGTATATGGTGTGCAATAAGCATTTTCATTTTTGCATTTGCCAAATTCTTGCTCATATAAATCAGTTACATCAACTTTTATTACCTCATTATCAGATTTTTTTGATTTTACGACTTCGTTTAAAAATTTAATTTGTTCATCTGAAATAGGTTTATATTCTGGTTTTATTCTTGTTACATCCATTGTAAAAATATAACATTTTACTGTTTCAGATGTTTTATTTGTAATTGATATTAATTCTGTAAGTGCACCATCAAATACTTTGTAATTTCCACATAAAAGTAAATTCATAATTTTAATTCCTTTTAATATTTTTTTAAACTAGAAATATTATAATATATAAATCGATTTTTTTCAACATCAATCTTAAAGTAATACTTACTTAAAAATTATTCTTCCAATAAATATGCTGTTATTCTATAATTTTTAACTAATTCATTTGCTTCATCATATGCAATTGAAATACTTTCTATAATTATTTTTCTATATTCATTGATATATATTTCATTGTTTTCTTCCATATATTCATCTATATTGTCACTATTATAAATATAATTTTTTAATTCATTTGATAAGTTAAGTTTAAATTCTATGCCTCCTTTGCTTTCAAACTCTATATTTTCAAAAGCATCGTTCAAATTTTCTTCTCCATTGATTGCATCTATGAAATACATTCTGCTGTATCCTTTTGTATTTATATAATTACTATTTGAATATCCATAAATGTATTTTATTGTATCATATTTGCTATTATCGCTAAATGATCTAATTGTCTCAATATCTTTTTGTGTTAATAAATCGTTAATTTTATCATTTCCTTTTAAGTACATATATGCTCCGTAAATTTTATCTTTTTCCTTTGCTGTATAGCTAGATTTTTGTTTATATATTTTTAAATTGTTATATTGACTTAATTCTGAAACTTTAAACATATTTATATATGGAATAATTGTAGAAAT
>CANRGU010000099.1 GCA_947630255.1 uncultured Clostridia bacterium
TTAAATGTGGAAACTTGTCTATACTCTAATAATTCTTTAAATTTTAATTGTTCTTCTTTAGAGATGCTATCAATATCTTTTATAATAATTATTTTAGCTTCATTTGTATCAGTTAAATCATAATACCATTTAGGAGCTAGGAAATCTTCTCCTTCATAATGTCCATTCAATTCTTTTGTCTCACAATTTGCTGGTATTACCACAGATTTTGGAAGATTGATATCTGATGCAAAATCTATAAGAATGGGAGCAACATTAACTGAAATATAACTTTTTAACATATTCATTTTATCATTATTCATATTTTTTTACCTCCTAAATTAGCAAGCCTAGCTTCCGCAATTAATTCTAATCTAGACTCATCATCATGTATCCATAATGAATCAAATATAGCAACAAATTCTGCCCCTAGATTAATTACGAAATTTCTTACTTTTTCCATATTTTCTTCATTTACTTGAGATAGTCCCATTGTCGTAGCGTACCTTGAAGCAGTATTTAATGATTGGATATCTCTTTCACTATAATTTTCATTTATTACATCTTCCAATGTTATTACTTGTTGATTGCAGAATTCTACAAATTCTTTAGTTATATCTTCTCCTACTAAAGCCCTTAACATTTCTGGATTTTTTGTCGCATAAAGTATTTTAGATGCCATTTCCCATTTCCTTGGATCGGCATTTGGTTTTTCTCCATCATATTTGCTTCTTAATGTTACCCCTTTTTTATAAGCTATATATGAATAAATTGCCGGATGAATATTATGCTCACTTGCCCATTTTAGCCATCCTTCAGTTGTTGTTTTAATATAAACATGAGCAAATCTATTAAATAGGGGTTCGGCTAGTTGATTTGCTGATAGGGAATCTTCCATTTCATTTCCGGCAGCTACAATTCTTGCATTCTCTGGTAACTTCCATATCCCATTTACTTCTTTATCTAGTATTATATTAAAGGCTATACCATGAATACTTGGTAAGCTATTGGTTAACTCATCAAAGAAAACGATATGTAATTTATCTGGTTCAGCTTCACATTTAGCTTCTAACTTCTTTAGCCAGGTTGGTTTTATATCTATCATTTCTCCTGATGCTTGATTATAAACACTCTTACCATTTAAACTTTCCGGTGTGGCATTTCTCAAATAAATAATTGTACAATCGGGATCAATTTGTTTTACTCTGGCGCTTTTTCCTTCACTTGATGCACCATGAAGAAAAACTGCTACATTACTTTTCAGTGCTCCTTTTATTATATCTTCTTCACTAACTTGTCCAAAATTTAACCCATAAGGATTTTTTCTTTTTTCAGCCGCTTTTTGTTTTTCTTCAAAAGCTTTCTTTTCTTCTGGTGTCATTTGAAGAATTACGTTTTGTGCTATATCTCTTGCAAAATATGTATTTAAAAAATTATACATCTCTGTATTTTTAAAACTGCCATAATAACCAGTATTACCATAATAACCATCATTACAAAATCTTATTCCCGATGCAATCAAATTTTTACTCAACATAATTTTAGTATTATTATCAACATACCATTTAAGAGGGGATACTTCTATCCAAACATAATCTCCTTTTCTATATTCTTTTCCATTTGAAAGTGTGTAGGAATATGTATTATTATAATATGCTCTTATATATTTTTTTCCATAATATTCATATTCTTCATGTTCTACAGCTTTAAATGGTAAATCAAACTCGTCCCATTTTCTAGAATCTGTTGTATATGTTTTTCCAGTTTTTCTTATAGTGCCAGAACGATATGCTCGTTCCAATTCAGATTCCATAGATGTACTACTAACAACATATTGGGGATATTCCCCATACTCAACTTCAAGAAATCCGCTCCTCCTCACTCCGTTCAGAGAGATATTAGAGATGGTAGAAAATGGTAAAGCTGGGCGAATTCCACCTGACCTCTTACCAGCATTATCCCAGTTGCTAAAACCAGCTGTAGTAATAGCACAGACATACCCCTCGCCAACAGATGATGATAAATAATACCACCCTGTACGACCTTTTAAAGAATTATCATAATCTACATAATACTCATCAGAAACATAAGCTCCCAACAATATTGCAAAATCTGTTATTGCACATTTTTCACCAATATTGTTTATTAAATCAATTCTCATTCTACCGAAAACTTGGTCTTCATCAAGTAACGTGAATTCATTAGTATCAAAATCCATAGTGCACCTCATTCACACTTATTTTACCATAAATATTTAAAAAATAATATAGGTTTACATAATAAACAAAAAACTTACTCTTTATAACCACAATTTAAATAACATAAAAAAATAATATTCAATGTTATTTCATCTGAATATTATTTTTTATTATTTTTATGCTGGTACCCTACATTCAAACTATCATCATGTATTTTTATGATTGATAAAAAATATTATTTCCATTTTCAACAATAAAATTACCAGTTAAAACCCCTAAATTAGTTATTGCAGCTTTTGTTCCATATTTTTTAAATACATCTAATTGTCCTTTACCATGTACTCCCTAAATTTCTTCAACTGAAAGTAATGTTAACTCCTTCATATTCATTTTTTCATCTATTTTTTAACTGATACTCTTGAGATTGCAATATGTTCTAATCTCGATTCATCACCATGTGTCCATAATGAATCAAATATAGCAACAAACTCTGCTCCTAGATTAATTACGAAATTTCTTACTTTTTCCATATTTTCTTCATTTACTTGAGATAGTCCCATTGTCGTAGCATATCTTGAAGCAGTATTTAATGATTGAATATCTCTTTCACTATAATTTTCATTTATTACATCTTCTAATGTTATAACTTGTTGATTGCAGAACTCTACAAATTCTTTAGTTATATCTTCTCCTACTAAAGCCCTTAACATTTCTGGACTTCCCGTAGCATAAAGCATTTTAGATGCCATTTCCCATTTCCTTGGATCGGCATTTGGTTTTTCTCCATCATATTTGCTTCTTAATGTTACCCCTTTTTTATAAGCTATATATGAATAAATTGCCGGATGAATATTATGCTCACTTGCCCATTTTAGCCATCCTTCAGTTGTTGTTTTAATATATACATGAGCAAATCTATTAAATAGGGGTTCTGCTAGTTGATTTGCTGATAGGGAATCTTCCATTTCATTTCCTGCTGCTACTATTCTAGCATTTGTTGGTAACTTCCATATCCCATTTACTTCTTTATCTAGTATTATATTAAAGGCTATACCTTGAATACTTGGTAAAGCATTGGTTAACTCATCAAAAAATAGGATATGTAATTTATCTGGTTCAGCTTCACATTTTGTTTCTAACTTCTTTAACCATGTTGGTTTTATATCTATCATTTCTCCTGATGCTTGATTATAAACACTCTTCCCATTTAAACTTTCCGGTGTGGCATTTCTCAAATATATAATTGCACAATCGGGATCTATTTGTTTAACTCTGGCACTTTTACCTTCACTAGATGCACCATGAAGAAAAACTGCTACATTACTTTTCAGTGCTCCCTTTATTATATCTTCTTCAGTAACTTGTCCAAAATTTAACCCATAAGGATTTTTTCTTTTTTCAGCCGCTTTTTGTTTTTCTTCAAAAGCTTTCTTTTCTTCTGGTGTCATTTGAAGAATTACGTTTTGTGCTATATCTCTTGCAAAATATGTATTTAAAAAATTGTACATCTCTGTATTTTTAAAATTGCCATCGTAATTACGATCATTACAAAATCTTATTCCCGATGCAATCAAATTTTTACACAACATAATTCTAGCATCATTATCAACATACCATTTAAGAGGAGATACTTCTATCCAAACATTATCTCCTTCTTCATATTGTTTTCCGTTTGAAAGGGTATAGGCACATGTATTATTAAAATATGCTCTTATATATTTTCTTCCATTATATTCATATTCTTCATGTTCTACAGCTTTAAATGGTAAAGCATTCTCGTTCCATTTTCTAGAATCCGTTGTATATGTTTTTCCAGTTTTTCTTATAGTACCAGAACGATATGCTTGTTCCAATTCAGATTCCATAGATGTACTACTAACAACATATTGTGGATATTCTCCATACTCTACTTCAAGAAAGCCACTCCTTCCCCTCACTCCGTTCGGGGAGATATCAGAGATAGTAGAGAACGGTAAAGCTGGGCGAACTCCGCCTGACCTCTTACTAGCAGTAGTCCATTCCCTATCACCATCTCTAAAAACAGTACGGACATCCCCATCGCCATCAGAGGATGATAAATAATACCACCCTGTACGGCCTTTTAAAGAATTATCATAATATACATAACACTCATCAGAAACATAAGCTCCCAACAATATAGCAAAATCTGTTATTGCACATCTTCCACCAATATTGTTTATTAAATCAATACTATTTCTACCAAAAACTTGGTCTTCATCAAGTAACGTGAATTCATTAGTATCAAAACTCATAATGCACCTCATTCACACATATTTTACCATAAATATTAAAAAAATAATATAGGTTTACATAATAAACAAAAAACAAATTGTGCAATTAAAATAGAAATAATTATAGCAATTTTATCAAAATCGTATTTTGTATCTATTTCGGGTATATGGAGAAAAATCATTTTTATATCTAATGAGTGATCTTTGATATATTGCATACCTTCGTAATAAATATTATTACATAAAAAATTCCCTTCATCTTTTGATAAAGAATATTCTATACTATTTTCTTTTAAAAGCATTATAAAATCTTTATATGGGAAAGATGTTTCTACCTTATTATCATTTTTATTTGCAAATAATTCGATACAAATATATTTACAATTAGATTTTTGTCCAAAAGAAACCAATTCCATTTATATTGTACTAAATTTCTATTTTTTAATTTCTTTTTAAACTTTTTATATTTCTATATCATTAAATAACGAATATACTGAGCATCCCATC
>CANRGU010000100.1 GCA_947630255.1 uncultured Clostridia bacterium
TTCACTTTTTCTATTTTAACATGGAAAAACAAAATTTGCAAGTGTTTTCTTTACAATAGACTAAAATTTTAATATAATATTATAGCGAGGTGTAAATATGGATATTTTAGAAAAAGCAAAAATAAATATGTTATCAAATGAAAATCTTTTATCAGAGTACGCTTGTAAGTCAGAAGATGCAATTTTATTAAAAGAGGATAAAGAAGATATAAGGCCAATATTTTTTAGGGATATAGATAGAATTATTCACTCACTAGGTTATACAAGATATATAGATAAAACACAAGTTTTTTCATTTACAAAAAATGATCACATCACGCACAGAGTTTTGCATGTTCAATTAGTGTCTAAAATAGCAAGGACTATTGGAAGAAGTTTAAAATTAAATGAAGACTTAATTGAAGCAATAGCACTTGGTCATGATATAGGTCATAGCCCATTTGGACACAAAGGTGAAAAATATTTGAATGATATATGTATAAAAGAAAATATCGGATACTTTTGCCATAATGCGCAAAGTGTAAGGGTATTAAAGAATTTAGAAGGATTAAATATAAGTGTGCAAACATTAGATGGTATACTTGCACACAATGGTGAAATACTTATAAATAAATATGAATACAATAAAACAAAAACTAAGAATGAATTTAATATAGATTTAGAAAACACATTTAGAGTAGAAGGATATAGCAAAAAAATAGTACCAATGACCCTAGAAGCATGTGTTGTTAGATTATCAGATATAATAGCATACATAGGTAGAGATATAGAAGATTCAATTAAAATAGGGATTATAAAAAGAGAAGATTTGCCAAAGGAAATAACAGATGTATTAGGAGATAATAATTCAAAAATAGTTGATACTTTAATTAAAGATATAATAATAAATAGCTTTGAAAAGCCATATTTAACATTTTCTGCTGAAGTTTTTGAAGCGCTAATGAAATTAAAGGACTGGAACTACAAATTTATATATGCTTCTAAAGAGGCAAATAAATATCAAGACATCATAAAAAATCTTTTTTATAATTTATACTATTGTTATTTGAATAAGGCAGAAGAGTTCAATAATACAAAACTTAAGCTTACTGATTCGGAAGAAAATTTGTATAATTTTATTAAAGAACAACCAAAAGAAACAAATATAAAAAGAACAGTTATAGATTATATAGCTGGTCAAACAGACCAATATTTTTTAAATGAATGTTTAGAACATTTAAATGGAGAAAATGTTGATAAGTTATATAAATAATTATATTCGATTACATAATTATTCTTTAAATGGAATATACTACAAATATTATAAGGCAAAAGGAGAATAATTTATGCAATATCGTATAAAAGAAGAAAAAATAAAAAATGAAATTGAACTTTTGAAATCAGTTTTAGAAACTAAAAGAGAATTATCAATTGCTAACAAAAACTTTGAAATTGCAGAAGAAGAACTAATTGATTATTATTCATATCAAATAAAAGCCAGTAAAGCAAAGTTAGATTATTTAATAAAACAAGTAAAAAACAAAGGAATACAAATAGATATGATTAATAATCTACAAATAGATATAGAAAAAACAACAGCAGTGTAATTAGTAATATAAAGAAGAAAACAAGCATAATTATAGTATTAAAGTGGAGGGATAAGCTTATGGATAACACTAATACTATAATTATTTTTTTAAGCTGTATAATGGGAATAATATTATTTGGAAAAATTTTTGTTTTGCCAATAAAAATAATTATAAAATTAATTATTAATTCAATTTTAGGTGCAATAATAATATTTGCAATTAATTGGATAGGTGCTACATTTAGCTTGCATATAGGACTTAATATGTTTACAGCAATATTTGTACGGAATTTTGGGAATCCCTGGGGCAATATTGCTTACTATATTTAAAATGTTTTTAATTTAAATAAGTTATCAAAGTTGAAAAAAAACAATATAAATAGTATAATGTATAAGATAAAATATAAAATAAGGAGAAAAATTTATGGGAGAAATAAAAACATTAATTGACAAAGAAAAATTAAGCAGAAGAATAAGCGAAATAGCAGGACAAATAGAAAAGGAATATGCTGGCAAAGAAATTACACTTATATGTATTTTAAAAGGATCAGTATTTTTTACAGTTGATTTGGCAAAAAAAATAAATGGAGATGTTAAATTAGAGTTTATAAGAGTATCTAGTTATAACGATGGAACAGAAAGCTCTGGAGAAATAAAAATGAAATTAGACTTAAAAGATAGTATCAAAGATAAAGATGTAATAGTAGTAGAGGATATAATAGATACAGGAAAAACACTTTCATATTTAATTGAATATTTAAAAATGAAAAAACCAAATTCTGTTAAATTATGTGCATTATTAGATAAACCAGATAGAAGAATAGAGGAAGTCAAAGTAGATTATATAGGATTTCAAATACCAGATAAATTTGTTGTAGGTTATGGATTAGATTTTGATGAAAAATATAGAAACCTTCCATATATAGGATATATAGATGTTTAATATAAAAGAAGAACTTAAAAAACTTCCAGATAAACCTGGAGTTTATATTATGAGGGACAAAAATGATGATATTTTATATGTAGGAAAAGCAGTTATATTAAAAAACAGGGTGAGACAATATTTTAATAAAACTAATAAAACTGCAAGAATCCAAAAAATGGTATCATTAATAGATCATTTTGAATATATAGTTACAGATAATGAAGCGGAGGCATTAATTTTAGAGTGTAATCTTATAAAAAAGAATATGCCTAAATTTAATGTGCTTTTAAAAGATGATAAAACATATCCATACATAAAAATAGATATTAAATCAGATTATCCAAATGTATTCATAACAAGAAGAGTTTTAAATGATGGGGCTAAATACTTTGGACCATATGCAAATCCTGGTAGTGCCAAAGAAATGTTGGATTTTATAAAGGAACGCTTTCAAATAAGACAATGTAAAAGGTTCAAAAGTAATCAGAGAGCATGTTTAAATTATCACATAAAAAAATGCTTGGCTCCATGCATGGGGTATGTAAGCAAAGAAGACTATAGAAAACAAATAGATCAGATTATAATGCTTTTAGAAGGAAAGACTAAAGAAATAATAAAACAAATAGATAAAGAAATTCTTGAATTTGCAGATAAGCAAGAGTATGAAAAGGCAGCTGTTTTAAGAGATAAAAAAATTGCAATAGAGAGAATATCAGAAAAACAAAAGGTATCTAATATAAACGAAAAAGCAATAGATGTTATAGGAATTGCTAAAAATGAATTATCTATTTGTATAGAAATATTTTTTGTAAGAAATAGCAAAATGATAGGGCGAGAACATTATTTTTTTGAAAATACAAATGAATTAACAGAAAATGAAACTTTATCTGAGTTTATAAAGCAATATTATATAAATAAGGTAGATTTACCAAGCAAAATAATGCTACCACAAAATATCGAAGACATAGAACTTATAGAAAATATATTATCTAATAAGGTCGATAGAAAAATAGAATTTAAGTTACCACAAAAAGGCGAAAAATTAAGATTTATAGAAATGGCAAATAACAATGCAAAAATAACATTAGAGAATAAGACTAAAGAAAAAGAAGATATAGTTTTAAAATTAAAAGAACTATTAAATCTTGAAAATATGCCAAGAAAAATTGAAAGCTTTGATATATCTAATATGGCTGGAGAGTATATGGTGGCTGGAATGTGTGTAGCAAAAGACGGAGTAATAAATAGAAATCTTGCAAGAAGATTTAAAATAAAAACAGTATTTAAACAAGATGATCCAAAATGTATGGAAGAAGTTGTAACACGAAGAATTAAACATTCAGTTGAAAATCCCAAAGGAGCATTTGGAACTTTGCCAGATTTAATTCTTGCAGATGGTGGAATAACCCAAATAAATGCAATAAAAAAGGCAATAGATAAATATAAAATAACTATACCAGTATTTGGAATGGTAAAAGATGATAAACATAGCACAAAAAAATTAATAGATGATAATAAAAAAGAACTTGAATTAACTGATGATATAATGAATTTCATAACTAATATGCAAGATGAAGTTCATAGAATAGCTATTGAATATAACAGAAAATTAAGGGATAAGGATACTACTAAATCTGAATTAGATAAAATAAAAGGTATAGGAGAAAAAAGAAAACAAGAATTAATTAAAAAATTTGGTAGTGTAGAAGCAATAAAAAAGGCTGATATTTTGGAAATTTCAGAGGTTAAAGGAATAACTGAAGAATTAGCAAGAAAAATCAAGAATGAGCTCTTACGAAAGTTGTAATATTTATATAAAACCTTGAATATAATTTTAAAATAAGATTATAGGACAAGGAGTGTATAAATATGATTGATATTACAAAAGAAGAGTTTTGGGATAGCAAATATGAAGAGGTATCTAAAGCAAAAAAGGAACAAAGTAGGATAAAAGATTTTATTTTAAGAAATAAATTTTTTACCACTTTAGTAATAAGTCTTGGAGTTTTAATGACAGTAAACACAGTTTTAATATATAATTTTTTTAAAGTATTAAGTGAATTGTAAGAAAGGTATAAAAAATGAATGTAGCAAATAATTGGAAAGATTACGAAATAATAGACATGGCAAATGGTGAAAAACTAGAAAGATGGGGAAATATAAAATTAGTAAGACCAGACCCACAAATAATTTGGAAAGAAAAATCTTTTCCAAAAGAATGGGAAAAAGCAAATGCTGTATATAAAAGAAGTAACAAAGGTGGTGGGGGTTGGAACTATAAAACAAAACTTCCAGAAAGTTGGCAAATAAAATATAAACAACTTACTTTCAATATAAAACCAATGGGATTTAAACATACAGGGTTATTTCCAGAACAAGCAGTAAATTGGGACTGGATGA
>CANRGU010000101.1 GCA_947630255.1 uncultured Clostridia bacterium
TTCGTATAGATAAAATTCAACAAAAGGGGACAGACCCCGTTTGTTGAATTTATTTAGCAATCTGTATTGACAATTGCTAAAAATGGGTATAATATATTAGCAGTTGTAAAAAAAGACTGCTAAATGTGAGGTGAAAATATTGTTAGATGATAGAAAAAAACAAGTACTGCAAGCTGTAATAGAAGAATATATAAGTACAGCTGAGCCAGTAAGTAGTGGAACAATAGTAGAAAAATACGATTTAGGGTTTAGTAGTGCAACAATAAGAAACGATATGGCAGAGCTTGAACATGAAAAATATTTAGAAAAGCCACACACTTCAGCAGGTAGAATACCTTCAGTTAAAGGATATAGATTTTATGTAGATGAACTTCTAAATGACGAAAATATAAGTCTAGAAGAAATACAATATATAAAATCACAATTAGAAACAAAGGTAAACGAAATAGAAGACCTAACTAAAATTACAACAAATACTATTTCTGATATAACACATTATGCAACAGTAGCAATCGGTCCAAATTCAAGTAATAATTTAATTAAGGACATAAAATTTGTACTTTTAGGAGAAAGAATGTTAATGGCAGTTATACTTACAGAAAACGGTGCAATAAAAGAAACAATTATAAAGTATGACGAAGATATAAATCAAAATCAAGTAGAAGGACTAAATTTTACTTTTAACAACAAATTAAGAGGCAAGCCTTTAGAAAAAATAGATAAGCCTATGGAAGAATATATTTTATCAACTATGAGCGACCAAATAAATGTTATAAAACCAATAATTCAACAAATGAACAAAGCAATTGACGAATCAGATAAAATATATTTAAAAGGCGCAAATAATGTGTTTGATTTTCCAGAATTCAAAAAAATAGATACAGCTAGAAACTTTTTAAGTATATTAGATACCAAAGAGGAAATGCTTGAAGTTTTAAATTCAGGACTTGCAAAAGATATAAATGTGTATATCGGAGAAGAAAATGAAAAAGAAGAACTTAAAGATTTAAGTATAGTTACTTTTAAGCATACAGTAGGAGGAAGAGACTTAGGAACTATTGGAATTATAGGACCAAAGAGAATGGATTATTCAAAAGTAATCTCTATAATGAAATATATTAGTAAAAGATTAAATGGAGAGAATTAGGAGGATAAAATGTCAGAAGAAAAAAAGGAAAATTTACAAGAAAAAGAAGAATTAGAACAAAATAAAACTGAGAATGGAGAGAAAAAAGAAAATAAAACAGATGAATTATCTAAAACTAAACAAGAATTAGATGAAACAACAGATAGATTAAAAAGAATAATGGCAGAATTTGAAAACTACAAAAAAAGAAGTAGTAAAGAAAGAGAAATGTTATACAATTCACTTTTAGCAGATATAATTTCATCTTTCTTACCCATAATAGACAATTTAGAAAAAGCAGTAGAAGCAAAAACAGGAGATGAAGGATATAAACAAGGAGTTGAACTCGTTTTAAAACAGTTTAATGATGTACTTGCAAAATTTGGAGTGGAAAAAATAAAAACAGTAGGCGAAACTTTTGACCCAGAATTACATGAAGCAGTAAGTAGTATTCAAGACGAAACAAAAGGAGAAAAAGAAATCGTAGAAGAATTTAGAAAAGGTTATAAGATAGGGACAAAGGTTGTACGTCATTCTATGGTAGTAGTAGCTAATTAAGTTATTAATTTTAAAATATATAAATCTAAAAAAAGAAAGGGGACATATTTATGTCAAAAATTATTGGTATCGATTTAGGTACAACAAATTCATGTGTTGCAGTTATGGAAGGTGGAGAACCAGTTGTAATTCCAAATCCAGAAGGAAATAGAACAACTCCATCAGTAGTTGCATTTTCAAAAAATGGAGAAAGATTAGTAGGACAAATTGCAAAACGTCAAGCAGTTACTAATCCAGAGCATACAGTTATCTCAATAAAAAGAGATATGGGAACAGACAGAAAAGTTAGAATAGAAGGAGACGAATTTACACCACAAGAAATTTCAGCTATGATCCTTCAAAAATTAAAAACAGATGCAGAAAATTATTTAGGACAACAAGTTACAGAAGCTGTTATAACAGTTCCTGCATACTTTAGTGATAGTCAAAGACAAGCAACAAAGGATGCTGGTAAAATAGCTGGTTTAAATGTTTTAAGAATCATAAATGAACCAACAGCAGCAGCTCTTGCTTATGGTATGGATAAAGAAGATAAAGACCAAAAAATTATGGTATATGATTTAGGTGGAGGAACATTCGATGTATCTATACTAGATATTGGCGATGGTGTATTCGAAGTTTTAGCAACAAGCGGTAATAACAGACTTGGTGGAGATGACTTTGATGAAAGAATTATGAAATATTTAATTGAAGAATTCAAAAAAGAACAAGGAATAGATTTATCAACAGATAAAATGGCTATGCAAAGATTAAAAGAAGCTGCAGAAAAAGCTAAAATAGAATTATCTGGTGTTGGTCAAACAAATATCAACTTACCATTTATAACAGCAGACGCATCAGGTCCAAAACACTTAGATGTAACATTAACAAGAGCAAAATTTGAAGAATTAATTAGAGATTTAATAGATGCTACAACAGGACCTGTAAATCAAGCTTTAAAAGATGCAGGACTTTCAGCAGACAAAATTGATCAAGTATTATTAGTTGGTGGATCTACAAGAGTTCCAGCGGTTCAAGAAGCAGTTAAAAAAATAACAAATAAAGAACCAAATAAAGGAATAAACCCAGATGAATGTGTTGCAATTGGTGCAGCAATTCAAGGTGGTGTTTTAGTATTATTAGATGTAACACCTCTATCTTTAGGTATTGAAACTTATGGTGGAGTATTTACTAAGTTAATAGAAAGAAATACTACAATACCAACAAAAAAATCACAAATATTCTCAACAGCTGCAGATGGTCAAACAAGTGTAGAAGTTCATGTTTTACAAGGTGAACGTGAAATGGCAGCATATAACAAAACACTTGGAAGATTCCAATTAACAGGAATACCAGCAGCACCAAGAGGAATTCCACAAATAGAAGTTACATTTGATATAGATGCAAATGGTATAGTTCATGTATCTGCAAAAGATATGGCAACAGGAAATGAACAAAATGTTTCTATAACAGCAAGTTCAAATCTTTCAGAAGAGGACATTCAAAAAGCTGTAAAAGATGCAGAAGCACATGCAAGTGAAGACAAAAAGAAGAAAGAAGAAGTAGAAGTTAGAAATAATGCTGAAAGTTTAGTATATAGTAGCCAAAAAACATTAGACGATTTAGGAGACAAAATAAGTGGCGAAGAAAAAGCTAAAGTTGAAGCAGAAATAGAAAATGTTAAAAAAGCTTTAGAAACAAACAATGTAGATACAATTAAAGAAGCAACAGAAAAATTAACTACAGTATTTTATCAAATATCTGAACAATTATATAAACAAACAGCAGCAAATAATAATGGAGCAACTGGTGCAAATGCAGAAGGACAAAACACAGATGCCGGAGCAAACAACAATGGTAATGTTTATGATGCTGATTATAAGGTAGAAAATGAAGACGACAATAAATAAAACCATTGGAGGAGAAATAAATGTCTAATAAAAGAGACTATTATGAAGTATTAGGGGTAAGCAAAACAGCAACAGAGGAAGAATTAAAAAAAGCATATAGAAAACTTGCAAAAAAATATCATCCAGATGCTAATCCAGATAATAAAAAAGAAGCCGAAGAAAAATTTAAAGAAGTTTCAGAAGCTTATGAAACATTATCTGATCCACAAAAAAGAAGAATGTATGACCAATTTGGACCTGATGGACCACAAGGATTTGGTGGCGGCGGACCTGGCGGAGGATATTATTCATATACAACGTCAGGCTTTGATGGATTCTCTGATTTTGGCGATATAGGAGATATATTCTCATCTTTCTTTGGTGGAGGTTTTGGAGGAAGAGGAGCAAGGCAAAAAGCAGGACCTAAAAAAGGTAGAGACTTAAAATACAGCATGAATATTACCTTTGAAGAATCATATTTAGGAGTAGAAAAAGAAATATCAATATCAAGAGAAGAAGAATGTCCTACATGTCATGGTACAAAAGCAAAACCAGGTACAACAGTAGAAACTTGCAAAGCATGTAATGGAACAGGAACCATTAGACAAACAGTATCTACAATACTTGGACAAATGCAAACAACAAAAACTTGCCCAAGTTGTGGTGGAGAAGGAAATGTAATAAAAGAAAAATGTCCAGAATGTAGAGGCAAACGGAAAAATAAGAAAACCAGTCAAAATAAAGGTAAAAATACCTGCTGGAATATCAGATAATCAAACTGTGGTATTAAGAAATCAAGGTGAACCAGGAGAAAAAGGCGGACCAAAAGGAGATTTATACATTGTTGTAGGAATAAAAAGACATAGTATATTTTCAAGAAATGGTGATAACGTAATGTGTGAAATTCCAATTACATTCACACAAGCAACACTTGGAGCAAACTTAAAAATACCAATGGTAGATGGAAAGCAAGAAGAATATAGAATTCCAGAAGGAACACAAACAGGAAGCAAATTTACTATTAGAAATAAAGGATTCAAGTCAGTAAACGGAAATTGGAATGGTGATTTTATCTTTACAGTTGTAGTACAAACACCAAAAAAATTAACGGTAGAGCAGAGAGAATTATTAAATCAGCTTGCAAAAACAATGAA
>CANRGU010000102.1 GCA_947630255.1 uncultured Clostridia bacterium
CAAATAATTGAAGACATAAAATTAATAGATGTAGTTATAGAAATATTAGATGCAAGAATTCCTATATCAAGTAAAAATCCCGATATTCAAAAAATAGTTGCAAATAAAAAAAGAATAGTAATATTAAATAAAAGTGATTTAGCAGAAGAAAAAGAAACAAATAAATGGATAAATTATTATAAAAAAAACGGAATCAAAACAATTGCTTGTGATAGTAATTTAGGTAAAGGAATAAAAGAAACTTTAAAAGAAATTGAAAACATTATGGAAGAAGATATGCAAAAAGCAGCAGAAAAAGGAAGAATAAAAAAGAATATTAGAGTAATGATAATTGGAATACCAAATGTAGGTAAATCTTCATTTATAAATAGATTATGTAATAAAAAACTTGCAGTTGTAGGAAATAGACCAGGAGTTACAAAACAAAAACAATGGGTAAGAATTGCAAATAATATAGAACTACTAGATACACCAGGTGTACTTTGGCCAAAGTTTGAAGATGAAAATGTTGCATTAAATTTATCTTTTATAGGTTCAATAAAAGATGAAATATTAGATGTTATAGAAATTGCATTTAATTTATTAACTTATCTATATAACAACTATAAAACAAATTTAACAGAAAGATATAAATTAACCCAAGAGGATATTGAAAGTATTAAAACAGAAGACGACAATGAAGAAATATATAATCTTATGAAATTAATTGGTAGAAAAAGAGGAGCAGTAATATCAGGCGGAAACATTGATGAAGAAAAAACAGCAGGTATAATTTTAAATGATTTTAGATCTGGAAAATTAGGAAAAATAACATTGGAGAAAGTATATGAAAAATGAAACTGAAGTAAATTTAATGTCACCACTTGTATGGGCTTATGTGGGAGATAGTGTGTATGAATTATTTATTCGCTCGCATTTGGTAGAAACAACAAATTTAAAACCACATAAATTACATATTGAAGCAATTAAACATGTAAAAGCAAAAGCACAAGCAGAAATTCTAGAAAAATTGCAAGATTTTCTAACAGAAGAAGAAAAAGAAATTGTAAGAAGAACAAGAAATACAGAAAATCATCATTTACCTAAAAATGCAGATTCATCAGATTACATGTATGCCACTGCATTTGAAGGATTAATAGGGTATTTATATTTAACAAAGCAAAAAGAAAGACTAGAAGAAATATTAAACAAGTGTATATAAAAAACTTAGTTACACAATAAAATTATTAAAAAAATTTTAAAAAACATATTGACAAATAAACAAACAAATGGTAATATATGGAACATAGAAATGGAGGTGAAAAATATGTCAGAAGAATTCGAAAAACTTGTTATTGAAAGATTTGATAGAATTGATAAAAGATTAGACGGAGTAGATAAAAGACTAGATGGGGTAGATAAGAGACTAGACGGAGTAGATAAGAGATTAGATGGAGTAGATAAGAGATTAGATGGAGTAGATAAGAGATTAGATGGAGTAGATAAGAGATTAGACGGGGTAGATAAAAGATTAGACGATATGTATAAAGGATTTGATGAAAGAATTAATTCAATGAGAGAAACTTTAGTTTTATTAGAACATAAAATGACAACAGAATTTCCATCATTATACGAAATTTATTCTTTAAATTATCAACTTCAAAAGGAAAATGAAGAAGAGATTAAATCTTTAGAAAACACTGTAAATAAACATTCTATTCAAATTTCTGACTTGTATAGCGCTATAAAAAAGTCATCATAATTAATTAAAAATTGCCTTCTTAAGTTTTCGATAAAATAATAAAAGGAAGAGACTTAAAACTGTAATTATAAAATTAATTATAATTTTAAGTCTCTTTCTTTTTTATATGAAAATATACAGAAAGTTTAATTAATAAATATCCTGAATACTATAAAGATAAAGACTACGCATAAATATTTAATAAAAAATAAAAATTATATTGACAAAAACAAATGTTTGTTATATTATATCATCATAAATAATGAGGTGGTAATATGATAAACACATTACACATAAAAAATATTGGGATAATAGACGAAATAAGTATAGACTTAAACAAAGGGTTTAATGTATTAACAGGAGAAACTGGTGCAGGTAAAACTCTTATAATTGATTCACTCGAAATTTTAGCAGGTGGCAGATTTTCAAAAGATATGATTAGAAAAGGCGAAGACTATTCATTTGTTGAAATGAGTGTAACAAGCAATAATGAAGACATAATATTATCAAGAGAAATAAATATGAATGGGAAAAATTTATGCAAAATAAATGGTAGAATGGTAACAGTTACAGAACTCAAAAATTTTGTATCTAAAATATTAGATATACATGGGCAACATGATAATCAATCTTTGCTAAATCCAAGTGTACATATAAAACTTTTAGATAAATTTGCAGGAAATGAATTGAAAAATTTAAAATTAGTTTATTTAGAAAAATATAATGAATACAAAAAATTAAAAGAAGAAATTGCAAAGAATTATGGAGATGATAAAGAAAAACAAAGAAAACTAGATTTACTTAAATACCAAGTAAATGAAATAAAAGACGCAAATTTAGTAAAAGGCGAAGAAGAAGAGCTAGAAGAAAAAAAGAAAAAAATATTAAATGCAGAGAAACTTGCAAAAAATTTAGGAATAGCAGAAAATGAAATTTTAAATATATCGGTAGATTCTATAATGAATGCAATGAAAGCATTAGAAAAAATAGAAGATATAAATGAAGAATATAAAGAATCAGCAGAGAGAATAAAAAGCATATATTATGATTTGGAAGATTGTGGAAGAAATATATCAGAGTTTGCACAAGATATATATTTTGACGACAGAGAAATAGACCAAGTAGAATCAAGGCTTAATCTTATATCTTCAATGAAAAGAAAATATGGCAATGATATTCAAGAAGTTTTAAAATATAAAGAAGATGTAGAAAAAGAAATATACGAAATAGAAAATTTAGAAGAATATACAAATAAATTAAAATTAGACTTATCTTCACTTAAAATTGAGATGAAAGAAATATGCAAAAAAATCCACCAAATAAGAGAAAAATTTAGTAAAATATTATCAGAAGAAATTGAAAAAGATTTAGTTGATTTGGAAATGAAACACACAAAATTTACAGTAAGCATAAGCTATGATGAAGAAAATGAATTCACTGAAAATGGACAAGAAGAAATAGAGTTTTTAATAATGACGAATGTTGGGGAAGACTTTAAACCACTTACAAAAATTGCATCAGGTGGAGAAATGTCAAGAATAATGCTTGCAATAAAAAGAGTACTTGCAGATGTTGACGAAGTAGAAACTTTAGTATTTGATGAAATAGACACAGGAATAAGTGGAATTGCAGGAAGTAAAGTTGCAGAAAAGATGAAACAAATAGCAAAAAATCATCAAATAATATGTGTAACACACTTGGCAACAATAGCAGCAAAAGGAGATAGTAATTATTATATAAACAAAGAAATAATGGATGGAAAAACAAAAACTAACGTATATTTATTAAAAGACAATAAATTAGTAGAAGAAATTGCAAGAATAGCAAGTGGAGAAGTCACTAAAGTATCAATGCAATACGCTAAAGAATTAATAAATAAAAAAGCATTCGCATAAAAGTAAAATATAAAGGTGCTTTCTAAACAAAAGAAAGTATCTTTAGTTGTTGTCATTAAAATAAATTTTATAATACTTGACAAATATACTAAAATGATGTTATAAATATACTTACATGGCCCGTTGGTCAAGCGGTTAAGACGCAGCCCTCTCAAGGCTGAATCATGGGTTCGATTCCCGTACGGGTCACCAAAGTGTTGCTATACAAATTCGTATAGCAATTTTTATATTTTCTATAAATTAATGTATATTTTATTTCAAATAAGATAAAATATATATTGACGTACATAAAAGCGTATGTTACAATATAATTATATAGGGGGTATTTAAAATGACTAATACAAATATAACCAATTTTAGAAAAGATATTTATAAACTTTTAGAAAATGCTATCAAATACAACGAGCCTATTAATATATCAACAAAAAATGGAAATGCAGTTGTATTATCAGAAGAAGATTATAATAATTTGATGGAAACATTGTATATATCTTCCATACCAAAATTAAAAGAAGAACTTATAAAAAGAAAAAAATCTTCTGAAGAAGATTTTGTAAAAGAAGACGAGGTGGATTGGTAATTGTATAAAATCGAATATCATAAAAAAGCATTAAAGGATATTGATAAATTAAAACAGAATAATCTTGTTAAAAAAGTAAAAGCTTTAATTGAAGTTATAAAAAATAATCCATATCAAAATCCACCACCTTATGAAAAATTATTACGGTGATTTGAAAGATTTATACTCAAGAAGAATAAACATACAACATAGGCTTATTTACGAAGTATTAGAAAAAGAACAAACAGTAAGAATATTAAGTATGTGGTCACATTATTAATATGAATAGTGAAGTTAAGCAATTTATATGAAGAAAAAGACTAGGAACCCTATAAACTTTACCTAGTCTTTTTTTTATGCTACTTACTTAATATTTTTTATATTATAAATGGTAAAATTAAGTGACCGGTTTTAAGAAATAAAAAGACACACATTATTACATTATGATACAATGTTAG
>CANRGU010000103.1 GCA_947630255.1 uncultured Clostridia bacterium
TGCTCTTTATAGTCTTGTTACTTCTTCCAGAAGTAACGCCTTATTACTTCTGACACTGCGTGTCAGAAGCAAGGCGCCCTGCGGGGCTGATGCCGCAGAAACTGCGGCATGGTCTGCCGGAAAAACCTCCGGCAGACCGCTCCTTCCGGCATAATGCCGCCGTCATCCGCTGTGGGCGTCGGTACCGTACAAAAAACATTCGGTACCGCATCACAGGCGCCGCCGAAAAACCGGGTACCGGATAACTCCATTCCGGCACCCATCCGGCAGGCGTCTATCCGCCCATTCCAAACGCAAAAGCGAATATATACAAATTGATTTTCTTAGATACAAATACATCTTGTTAGCATTTACCATTCAGGAAGTGAAAGATTTTATTTCTATAAAACTAAAAATTGTTTTTCAATTACTTTCAAAAAAAGATAATTGCAATACATGTTGTAACTAACGATGCAAAGGTAGGTAATAATATGGTCGCAACAGCAACCGCTTTATATCCATCCTTATATGAAACATCCATATACTTCATTGACAATACTACCGTCGCATTATGAGGTAAAGTATTTAATCCAAATGAAGATATTGGTGCCAATCTATGCAGAACTGCAGGATTCATTCCTATCGAGATAAAAGAAGTTGCAAAATTTTGCATAAATATTTGTATACCAGCTGCAGCCGATCCTGTAATTCCAGCCAATAAGTTAATACTAATTGTTTCTGTTAAATATGGATTTAAATTAATATCCAAACACCATTCTACTAATTTTTCAAAAGCAGGTGTCATCTGTACCACCCCAGCAAAGCCCATAACTGTGGATGCTAACATTATTGAACTTGCACCTTGATTTAAACCATCTGATAAGGTTTTTTTCCAAGCTTTTTTTAATCTTTTCCAATTTAGTATATAAGTTAAAAGAGTTCCAACTGTAATTGCCAATGCTACTAATGCATTACTTTCAAGTTTATTATCGAAACCAATAATAATTGCCAATAATGCGAAACAAGGTATTAAACATTGCATCAAATTAGGTTTATCTTTCTTTGTATATTCTTTTTCAAATAAATCTATTTCTTCTTGAATTCTTTTTTCATCTTCCCGAGTTCTCTCTTTATGATCTTTTTTGGCTAAATAAATGCAATATAAACAACCTGGTATTGCTAATAACATAAAAGCTATAATACCAAGTATGGGTTCCGCACCTAAAGTTGTTCCCAGATATGTAGTTGGAATAACATTGTTTAATATAGGGTTATACGGTAACACTCCAGCTCCCAACGCACAACCCAATAACTGTGCTGCTGGCATAATAGACATAGGTAACCCTGCTCGTTTGAACATTATAATGCATATAGGAACTGTACAAAAAACTAAAACATATCCACTTACCCCAATAGTTCCCATAATAAAATTTACAAAAATCACACCCAAAACTGCGTTCTTTGACCCAATAATTTTTATAATATTGTATCCTAATACCTCTGCAACTCCTGAGGCCTTCATAACTTCACCAAATAATACTCCTATAACAAATACATATAAATAATTTGCTACAAAATCAGCAAAAGATACTGCATAACCTCCCTGAAGAGCATTCCAAATATCTAAATTACTGGTTATTATAACAATTAAAGCACAAACTATAGTTGCAAAATATAGATTAATATCCTTGTATGCCAAAAACATAAGTAAAGACACCGCCAATAAAAGTCCAAAAATATTTATAAAATTCATTTTTCCCCCTTATAAATTGATATTAAATATCAATTTTGCAAAATGCTCTATATGTAGCACAATTTATATCTTTTTCTCCAATATCTCCAAAATAATTATATGGATTGGCCAGACACCCACCAGTGCAATTTTTGAATAAATACTTACAATGCAAGCATTCATCTCGAACGGCAACTCTACGAACTTGATCCATATTCTCATGATGCCAAAGTGATAGCATTGAAACATCTACAATATTACCACTACAAAATTTTTCATCTGCTATAGATCCACATGGACATACAACTCCATTAGCCCTAATTACCGCACTTATTCTTCCACCGGGACAACCAATTGCATTACCATATATCTTATTATATAGTGGACGTAACAAAACATATTCAGCAATATTGTCATGACTATTTATGCAATCTTTAATTTCTTCAGCCTGTTTTTCAAAGGCTACATCATCTGTAAAACACATTTCTAAATTTTCTTTTGCTCTTCCACCGATTTTCAAAAAACCTACATGTATATTAGATTGAATTCCCATATTCTTCAATTCTTCGGCAAGTAAACCCAATGACTTGTAGTTCGTTTTTGCAATCGTAAAATTAATTTGACATGGAATATTATTCTTTTCTAAAAGTTGAATTGCCTCTATTGCCTGCTGATAAACCCCCTCGCCTCGTATTGCATCATTGATCTCCTTAGTTCCATCAATACTTACTCTAATACATACTAGATTTTTTAACAATTTTATATCATTAATAAACCTATCTAAAAAGAATCCACTTGAATATATGGAATATCGTATCGGCTTTGTATCGAGATATTTCAATATATCAATAATATCATTCCGGCAAAATGGCTCTCCCCCTGAAATCCTTACTCTAAACACTCCACATTCATCTAATCTATCAATTATTGTTTTCCAAGATGCAAGTGGCATTTCTGTATTATTTCTTCTATCACCATTAAAACAATGCTTGCACTTTAATAAGCAATTGTCAGTGACTTCTGCAAATACTTGTGTTGGAGCTGAAAGGTATCCCTCACAATAATTATCAATTATTTTAGCATTACAATATCCATTTATATCATCTACCAGAGAAATATCATCCTCTTTTACATTATAAACTAAATTTCCAACAAACTCCTTTCTTATTACATAATCATACATATTATTCATCCCCCTCTTTAATATATGTTAAATAAACTTTTATTAAATTACAATAATTCACTAAATCTAATAAAGTATCCAACATAGTTTCAGCAGTTGATTCTCCTAAAGAATTATCAAGAAATCCCTGAATCCTAACAATTTTTCTTCCCATATCTAAACACAATCCCGATTCTCTACGGTTAGGCCATATATCTCCGTAAAAATCATTTTTTTCTTGATATAATTCCCATACCTTATTAAGTATTTCTTCTTTCTTCATATTGCATGATACTTGAATTGTTCCAATTGAATTAACTATTATTATATCTAACAGCCTTAAAATTTGACTTTGGGTATATTGATGTTCTTTTAATTCACATAGCATTTCTTCAAAATATTCTGTCTGTTTTTCTATCGTATCTGCATACTTAATATCTAATAGCTTTTTCAATAAATCCTGTAATGGTATTTCAACAATCAACTTAGATCTCATTTCTTCATATACGTCAATTATCCTAATTAACATGGTTGTGGTATTGGATGATTCTATTATTCCACAATCAAATAAACTTTTCTTAATTTCAGCATCATATAATCCCATAACTATACCTCCGAATTAGCTTCAATAAGCTTTATTGCCCAATTCTTAATTTCATCATTTTCATTTACTACAAATTCTTGTCCTCGATGGGCAGATTGAAAATAATCATCTTTCCATGAATCTTTGGAATGGTATGTAATATCAACATTTCTAAAAATCTTAGGAAGATCCCATTTGCTTCTGCTTTCTCCCACTTTTGTTAATCGTAATTGATCACTATAATTAAAAACACCATACCCCCTCCTTTTACTATTCCATGTACAAAATTCTTTAGCAATGTATATACAATTATTTTCTTTCAATATATGTCTTTCACTAACGTGTGGATGATACATCAACCAAGAAGGAATTTCATCTTTAGCTGTATAAATAACACTATCTACTTGCAAATAACCATAAAGAACATGCATACCATCTCCTTTATCAAACTTCAGCAAGCCATTATTGCTGGTATAGCATTTATTAAACCATCCAAAAAAAATAAACAGATCTCCTTCACCGATCATATTATTTTTAAGAACACTCTGAGCTGCCGCTCCTTGCCCAAAGCATCCTCTCCATCCTTTTTCTCTTTTAATAGAACGATAGTCAATATCAGGATCTAAATGACATGTACTTTCTTGTGATAGTTCAATCCACGTTTTACATCGAATTTTGGGGTTTACTCTTTTCATTACTTCATATAAATTTTTATTCTCTGCCGGGCATAAAACATCTGCATATTTTATACTATCTTTGGCATTAGGAATTGGTAGCATTTGCATTATTCCATTTTCAAAAATCATACTTGGATAACCACCATATGAAGAATCAAATCCTTTTCTGCTTAATATTATCTTCATTATTTATTCCTCCATATGTACTTTTGAACTCGTATTGTAGTCTATTTTAAATATAGCATACTTTTATAATAAATACAGCCTTTCAATTATCAAATTCTAGACTTTCTGATTAAATATGCCAAAATCATAATTTTGTACCCAAATCGTACCCACCCCCGAGTTTGCCACTTGTCAGTTGATCCCAATTAAATTTTTTCCTTATTTTGCAAGATTTTACTTGCTTTTTTTGTG
>CANRGU010000104.1 GCA_947630255.1 uncultured Clostridia bacterium
TGTATTGGAACTGGAATTATTATATCATATTTTTTTAAATTGCCACATATTTTTTTATTATTTAATATTATTTTTGAAAAAGTTTTGTATAAGTATGATTTATTCTGAAATTTATATTTTAGTAGTAGTTTTCGTATATCTTCTTCATATTTAAAAATGCTAAAAGATTCATCAAAATACATGTTTTTTGTTTTATAATTTTCTTTGTTTTTTATTTCATACTTTTTTATTTTTGCATGACATTTCGTGCAAATATAATTGCTACATATTTTACCACAAAAGCCACATGTTGGTGGATATATGAGCTCTAAAATATTATTTATTATTTTTTTCATTCTTATCCTTTCGAAAAATTGAAAATTTTAAGAGTTAATTGATTAGATTTTAAAATATATAGAATTTAAATTTAATTTATTTTATCACATTAATCGGCTGTGTCAATTATTTTTGTGAAAACTCTTGTATTTTTTTTGAATTTATGCTAAACTAGTGTTTAGTCAGTTTATTCAAGAATATAGGAGGTGCTATGCATTATGGCAAAATGCGAAATTTGTAATAAGTCATTAAATTATGGAAATAAACTTAGCGTTACTCGTTCACATATTAGTAAAAGAACTTCAAGAACTTGGAAACCAAATTTAAGAACAGTAAAAACAATAATTAATGGAGAACCTAAAAAAATCAAGGTTTGTGCTAAATGCTTACGTTCTGGTAAAGTAACAAAAGCATAATTTTAATTATACATTTAAACAAAAAAATAGGTGTTAAACCTATTTTTTTTGTTGTTTTTGTAATATAATTGATGTTAGGACATTGTAAAATATTTAAGCTTATACTTATCTTATGTAGTATATATTTTTATTTTACTCCAAATATCAATTTTACAATTCCCCTTAAAAATTTAGGAACTTTTTTTACTACTATAGTCATTTGCAGCACTCTCCTTTATTTTTATTAACAAGAAAGCCAGGTTATTCCTACTACCACTATGGTGACTCCGACTATAAATAACCAGCCTGAAAATGGAAGTAATATTACAAGTAATACCCCGAAGTCCAAATCCAATTAAGCATACTGCTAATGTTTTTTTAAATAAATTTAACATATACTTCCTCCTGCATTTGCTTTCGTTTTTATTTATTATAATATATTATTTTTTATGTAAAAGGGTGATAGTTTTGGATAAGAAACATAAAAAAACTGATTATAATTCTTCTAAAGAAAATATTGTAAAAATAATAGAATTATTAAAATCTACATATCCAGATGCAACATGTAGTTTAGATTTTAATTCTCCTTTTGAACTTGGTATAGCTGTTATGTTATCAGCACAATGTACTGATGAAAGGGTCAATAAAACAACTCCTTCTATTTTTGAAAAATATAATAAACCTCAAGATTTTATTGATATGGATATTAAACTTTTAGAATCTTTAATACATCCATGTGGTTTTTATAAAACAAAGGCTAAAAATATTAAGGCATATTCTAAAAAAATTATGGAAGAATACAATGGAAAATTGCCAGAAAAAATGGAAGAATTAATTAAACTTCCTGGTATAGGTAGAAAAAGTGCTAATGTTATACTGTTAGAAGCTTTTAATAACCCAGTAGGAATTGCGATCGATACTCATGCAAAAAGAATTTGTAATAGATTAGGTCTTTCGAATAATTCTGATCCTTCTAAAATTGAGCAAGATTTATTAAAAATTATTCCTAATGAATATTATAAAGATGTTAATCATCTGCTAGTATGGCATGGAAGGAATACTTGCAATGCACGAAATCCAAGATGTGATAAATGTCCTGTTTCTATTTATTGTAATTATTATTCGAATAATTAGAAAAATTATCATTTTTAATTGACAAACATAGAGTCAAATTATATATTAATACCAAAAGGAGGTATTTTAATGAAATCAAATTTTAAATTTTTTATTTGCACTTTTGTTTTAACTATTTTACTTTTAACTTCTTTTTGTTTTGCAACAGACAATGATTTAGATAATGAGATTATGCCAATATCTAATGATGAACAGCAAGTTCAAAAAACTGATATTAGAGATGCAGATTCGTACATTAATGATAGTTATTACAAAATTAACAATACTATTAATGGTAATGTATTTACTTCTGCAGAAGAGCTTTGTATTGATCCAAGTAATGATGGTGGAATAATTGAGGGGAATTTATTTGCATCAGCAAATACTGTAAATATTAAATCAGATGTTACTTATTCTGAAACTGAAAAAGATGATATTGGAAATCCAGCAATGTACATAAATAAGTATTGCACAATATCTGGAAACGCCTTTATAGTTGCTGATACGTTTGTTTTAGAACCAGGTTCTAAAATATATGGAGATTTATTTGTATGTGCAAATGATGTTGAACTATTACAAGGTTCAATAGTTTATGGTAATGTATTTCTTGTTGCAAATGAACTTACATTAAATTCTGAAGTTGGTGGCAGTTTATATGCTTCTGTAAATACATTTGATATGCAATATTTTGGATTTATTTCTAGGGACTTACATTTAAATGCAAAAAATGTAACTATTGATGGTTATATTTATAGAGATTCATTTATAGAAGCAAATGATATCACATTAAATAATAACTTTATAAATCAAAATGATTTTAATGTTTCTCAAGCAAATAATTTAACATTTTCTGGAGAAGTTAAGGGAAATGCAACAATAAATGCTAAAACTATATCTTTTAAATCAAACGATTACGGTACAGATTTAACATGTGTAATTGCTGGAAACTTATCTTATTCATCTAAGCAAGAAATAGAAATTCCTGATGAAATTGTATTAGGACAGACTACTTACAGTAAATACATTAATAATTCAACTAACAGCATATTTAAAAATATAGTTAATTTCGTGATAAGTTTAATTACAGTACTTTTAGTAGTATACTGTTTATATTTATTAATTTCTAAGCTAGCACCAAAATATTTAAATAAAATTGCTGATATTTCAGCTTTAGCTTTGTTAAAATATTTTGGAATCGGTCTTGCCTTTATAATTCTAATTCCAATTGTTACAGTTCTTTTACTAATATCAAGAGTTGGAACTATTTTAGGATTATTACTATTATTTATATATATTATATTTATAATAATAGCAAAACCAATATTTATTATTTCAATTTCTGCTTGTATAAAAAATAAATTGCAAAATAAATTAAGTATTTACTTATACATTTTAGCTGTAACAATAGTATTATCAATAATAGAATTAATTCCTTATGTAGGATTACTAATAACTTTAATTATTAATACTATTGGATTTGGTATTGTAACAAGACATTTAATACCAAGCAAAGAATAAACAACAAATAAAAAAATTGGTAACCTTTAGTTACCAATTTTTTTATTTATCTAAGTTCTTCTATTGCCTGTTTAAAATCGTCTGCGGATATTATTGCACTTCCTACAACCGCTATATCTGCCCCCGCTTCTTTTATCATATCAATTGTATCTTTATTTACTCCACCATCTACTTCTATGTATGTGTCTAAATTATTTTTTTCTACATATTCTTTTAATTCTTTTACTTTTTTAAGAGTCTCTGGAATTAGCTTTTGTCCGCCCTTTCCTGGCTCTACTGTCATTATAAGTACCATATGTATTATTGGTAGAAATTTTTTTATTGTTTCTACACTAGTATTTGGTTTTATAGATATTGCAGCTTTTATATTATTTAATTTTAAATATTTTATATAGTTTATTACTTCCTCATCACTTTTGCATGCTTCATAATGAAATGTAATTATAGCAGGTTCTAATGGTATATATCTATTTATATTTCCATTTATATCTTCTACCATTAAATGCACATCTAGTGGTATATTAGATATTTGCTTTATTGTATTTGCATACTCATACATCATTTTTTCTGTATTTTTTTCTACAAATTTTCCGTCCATTACATCTATATGAAAATAATCTGTTCCTGCTACTTCTAAATCATAAAAGGTCTTACTTGCATTTTTTTCTTCTACTGTTAGTATTGATGTTGATATTTCTACCATTTTATTTCTCCTATTCTATTGTTATTGATGTTTGATTATTGAAGTTAAGTGTTGCTCTTGCTTTCCTTATATCATCTATATATACTGTTACTTCTTTTGTTCCCTTGTCTGATGTAGTTGCTGTTATTTTTGTTGCTGTTGGTAATACAGTTTCATCATATATTGTGTCGGTTCCTACCATTATTTTAAGTCTAACATTTTTTATTTGTGTTTTTTCATCATCTTCGTATTCAACGGCTCCGTTTAATAAAGATTTTACATTAACATTTATTGTAGCAGATTTAATTTCATCAAATTCATTTACTGTTATTGTTATTTCTGTGTTTTTGTCTACCATGCTTCCTGATGATATTGATTGATTTACTACTACTCCATTTGGTTTGCTTGAATCTGATGTTTTTTCTGTGCTTTTCCATTTTAATTTAGCATTTGTTATTGCTGATTTTGCTTCGCTTTCAGTTTTTCCTGATAAATCTGG
>CANRGU010000105.1 GCA_947630255.1 uncultured Clostridia bacterium
ATTACAACATATCCTTTTTCTGAGTTAGTAAGTGGTATGCAGTCTGTTTTTGATATTAATACTGTGTCCTCAATTCTAATTCCATATTTTCCTGGTAAATATATTCCTGGCTCATCTGTTACCACCATGTTCTCTTTTAAAAAGCTTTCATTTCTTGAATTTATGAAAGGTATTTCATGTATATCTAAACCTATACCATGACCTAATGAATGGACTAATACATAATTATTTAATTTAAAGCTATCGTCCACACCTCTTGAAAGTGTTTTTATATTATAGTTACTTCTCATTATATCTAGAACATTTTTTTGATTTTTTAATACCAAGTCATATACTGGTTTTATTTCTTCTAATATACATCCCATAAATATAGTTCTTGTCATATCTGAACAATAGCCTTTGTATTTGCATCCCATGTCTATTAGAATTGGATCTGCGTGTTTTACTACTCTATCACTTGGCTCCCAATGTGGTATAGAAGAATTTTCTCCGCACTGCTACAACTGGTTCAAATGATACTCCATCTGCTCCATGTGTTCTAAAATAATTTTCGATTTCTAGAGCTATTTGCTTTTCTGTCATTCCTTCTTTTATGTATTCTAATAAATATTTAAAACAATTATCAGTAATTTCACAAGCTTTTTTTATTTTTTCTATTTCTTCTTCGCTTTTAATCATTCTTTGTCTTTCGATTATGTTTTCAGTTTCAACCATATTATTGATTCTATATCTTTGTTTTAATCTCTTGTATTGTTCATAAGTTACATGGTTTTCTTCAAACCCTATATTTTCACAAAATATAAAAAAGTTTTCTGCTTCTTCTTGGGTTACATCTCTCATATCTGCTACAATTATTTCATCATCGATTGTTAATGCTCTATTAACATCTTCTAAATACATAGTATACGTTAAAAAAATGTTTTCTTTTCTTGTAATTAATAAAATTCCCTCTGACTTTATATTTGTAAGATATCTTATATTTACAGGATTTGTTACTATCATCCCCTCGAGATTTAAACTCTTCAATTTTTCCCTTAAAGCACGTATCTTATAATTCATAAATTGCACCTCCCCTAAAACTTGTAAAACAACTTTGCACTCTTTACTTTTAACTTTTAACTTTGGTACCCTTTACTTTTTTGCTTTAGTAGTTTTAATTTATTTTAATACATTCCTAAAGTAAAAATTTCCATTAGCATAGTAAATAAAATATTAAATGGTACAAATATAGTTATAATGGTTGATGTAACTATAAATGGGCCAAATGGTATATATGTATTTGTACCTTTTCGTTTAATTATCATATAAACTATACTTACAATTGCACCTATTAAAAATGATAGTACAGATATTACGATTACACTATTAAATCCTACAAATAGCCCTAATACTGCCATTAATTTTACATCGCCCATACCCATTGCTTCTTTTCCTGCAATAAGCCCTCCAAGCAATGTTATAATTAAAAATATTCCACCACCTGCAAGCATTCCTAATAACATATTTATAGCTACATTTATATTAATAATTCCATGTAAAAATACAAATATTAAACCAATTTCAAACATTGTTAAATTTAGCCTGTTTGGTATAATTTGTTCTTTTAAATCTACAACAAATGCACACAAAAGCATTGGCAAAATAATTATGTATTTAATTAAATATAAGTTTTCGGTAAAATCTGTGTGCAGTCCAAATTTATATAATAAAGCAACATATCCTATTGCAGTTCCTAAAATTAATAAATAATTCGGAAGCATTGTCTTTTTATATTCTAAAAAATTTTCTTTTGAAAATATCTTTTTTTCTTCTAAAAAACATTTGTTACAATAATCAACAAACTGTCCTATTATTCCGCCAACTATTGCAAATACAGTATAATACAATATATGTATATCATTAAAATACATTTTTATCTCTCGCTTTCTTTATCTACCTTTTTTAAATACATGTTTATTATAATTTTTTCTAAAGGTCTTTTTACTCTTGTAATAAATATATCTTTTTTACCGAAGTGGTTTCGTAAGTATTGTAAACATTCCCATTCTGTTGCCACCGAAGCACATCTGTCATTATTTGGTCCCCTGCTACTGCAATATTTTTTGCGTTTAATTTCAATAGGTCAATAGCTTTTTTAAAGCCTTTTTTGAAAGGTTTTTTTGCAAAATTTATATATTGTAAATCTAATTCTTTTGCTACTCTTTTTACTTTTTCTACTTTATTTGTATTAGATAAAATACATATCTGAATTCCGGCTTTTTTTAAGTCATCACACCATTTTTTTGAACCCTCTAATATTTTTAAATCAAAATCAATAAGTGTGTTGTCTACATCTAACAAAAGACCTTTAATATTATTTTTCTTAAGTAAATCTATTGTTATTTCTTTTACATTATTCAAATATATGTCTGGATAAAAAATCATCTGTTCCTCCACTATATGTCTATATATTATCAATATCCTCAATCAATGTCAAGATTTTGTAATAATGGTAATTAAATTTTTTACTCTTTTATCATTAATGTTTTAGTATTTTAACGTTAATTTTATATATTGACAATTAATTTTATTAATATATAATTAATTTGTATTATTTATTAGGAGATAAAATAATGGATGAACAAATGATAAGAAAAAATAATATGAAAATTTTTCCGATATACAAAATGTTTGCATGGGATTTTTTGTTTTATTATGCCATAATATTTTTATTTTTAACCCAAGTTAAGGGCTTTTCTGCATCTCAAGTTTTGCTTGCTGATTCTTTTTATGCAATATTTCGTATATTATCAGACATGTTTTGTGTAAATGTGACAGATTTGATAGGAAAGCAAAAATCATTATTAGTTGGTAATCTTTTTATTTCATTCAGCATATTAATTATAATTCTTGGCAATGGTTTTCCTGTACTAATTTTATTTAAGCTAATTGAAGCCATAGGGTTTAATTTAAAAAATATTTGTGAACCTACACTTTTGTCTGATTCAATTCCTGCAACATCATCTTTTTCTAAAATATATTCAAAAATTGATGGAAAAGGAGATAGCCTATATTACATATTTGATGCGCTTTCTGCTATTGCTACTGGTTTTTTATATATAATCAATCCATATTTTCCAATGATTATGTGTTTTATATGTTGCTTAATTTCAAGCATTATATCACTTGCATTTAGCGACCCATGTTCTAATGTAAAAAATGAATCTACAGGATTTATAAAATATCATAAAGATATATTTATTACATTTAAACAAATTTTAAAATCACATCGTTTAAAATCATTACTTTTATTTTCATCATTCTTTTGGGCTATTCTAATGGTTTTTGAAACATTAAGAAGTAGTATTTTAGTAGATATAGGAGTACCTGAACAATATTTTGGAATAATACTTGCTGGTATGCAAATAATATCTTCATTAACATCAAGAAATCAACAATGGTTTCATAATAAATTGAGAAATAGAGCACTTTCTTTCTTTTCACTTTCAGTTGTTACTTGTTTTATACTTACAGGATTACTAGTAGCATGTAATATTAGTTTTAAAATATCACTTGTAAGTATTTTATTTACAGTTTTTATAGTGGGACTTGTAAGAGGACCTTATTACACATTAATACAAAGATATTTAAATAGCTTTTCTAACCCAGATGTTAATACTAAAATTTTTGCCATTAAATCATTTTTAGATAATATTGGTCGTGTTATGCTATCACTTTTTGCATCTCTTTTGCTTGGCATAACAACAACATCCTATGCTTTTATAATTATAGGATGCTTATTCTTTGTAATATTCATTTTTCTTTTAGACAGTATGAAAACTAAGGTAGGCTTGAAACCAGAACAATATCCTAAAGAAGATTTAGTTTTTTCAAGCCAAAAATAAAATTTTCAATCTGTGATTTTATTTGCAAAATCTATGATTCCCTATAACAACAGTTAAAGGTCTTGACCAAATCCATGCACTTTTGGCTGTATTTGGATTAAAATAATATATTGCTCCATAGCTTGGATCCCATCCGTTTATTGCGTCTTGTGCTGCTTTTCTGGCTGTGCTATTTGGAGATAAATTTATCTGTCCGTCACTTACTACTGAAAATGCTCCTGACTGATATATAACGCCTGCTACGCTATTTGGAAATGATGAGCTTTTTACTCTGTTTAATACAACTGAGGCTACTGCTACTTGTCCTGTATATGGTTCTCCTCTGCTTTCTGCATATACTAACCTTGAAAGTAAATTTAAATCTGAACTTGAATTTGTTGCTCCTCCTCCTCTATTTGATGATGAATATATCCCCATGGCTTGAAGCGTTTTTGGACCTGCAACTCCATCTACTGAAAGTCCATTTTTAGACTGAAACCATTTAACTGCAGATAAAGTTTGAGAACCATAAATTCCGTCTACGGAACCATTGTAATATCCCCACCTTTTCAGTTTTGTTTGTATTTGCCTTACTTCGTCGCTCCTAGAACCATATTTTGAAAGCGCATAACTTGTATTTGCATCTTCTCTTAA
>CANRGU010000106.1 GCA_947630255.1 uncultured Clostridia bacterium
TGAAGTGCTTGATTTATGTGATGAACAATATCTGAATTGTCTATATCATTTAAGTTTTCTAATTTAAAGAATTCTTCAGCTTTTTTTATTCCTTTTTGTGTAAGTGATGCAGATTTCGCTTTTAAGTCTACAATGTAATCATATTTTTCGTTATCTTCTGCTTGATCAAAATCTTTTACATCTTCTTCAACTAAAACTTTTGGTTTTAGTCTTTTTACAAAGTCGTTTGCTTGTTTATATAATACAGAAGATTCTTCTGCAGTACCTGATATAATTAAAGGTGTACGAGCTTCATCTATTAAAATACTATCTATCTCGTCAACTATTGCATAATTTAAAGGTCTTTGAACCATTTGGTTTTTATATGTAACCATATTATCTCTTAGATAATCAAAACCATATTCATTATTTGTACCATAAGTAACATCACAATTATATGCTTCTTGTTTTTGATTATTATCCATTCCAGCAATTACAAGTCCTACTGTAAGCCCTAAAAATTTATATATTTTTCCCATCCATTCACTATCTCTTTTTGCTAAATAATCGTTTACTGTTACAACGTGAACGCCTTTTCCAGATAGTGCATTTAAATATACAGGAAGTGTTGCAACTAAAGTTTTTCCTTCACCTGTTTTCATTTCAGCTATTCTTCCTTGATGAAGTATGATTCCACCTATTAATTGCACATCAAAATGCCTCATTCCAAGAACTCTTTTTGATGCCTCACGAACCACTGCAAAGCTCTCTGGAAGTATATCATCTAATGTTTCTCCTTTTGATAATCTATTTTTAAATTCTGTTGTTTTATTTTTTAACTCTTCATCAGAAAGTTTTGAGATACTTTCTTCTAAGCTATTTATTTTTTCAACTATTGGCATTACTCTTTTTACTTCTTTTTCGCTGTATGAACCAAAAATTTTGTTTAATAATCCCATTGATAACCCCTCGCATTTCTAATTTATAAATCTCTAACATCTAATTAATATATCATGAACTAGCATATATTGCAAGAATTTAACATACAATTTAAAAGAAATTGTAGATATTTATATGAAAGGATGATTATATGTTTGTATACAATGTTAAATTTAATGGGAAAAGATTAGTCAAGATTTTATTAGTACTTGTGGCAATAGCCATAACTTTATATTTTGCTATATCTGCATACAAAATATATAATAATAGTTTTAAGGTAAAGGACGAAATAAATGAGGATAAAACAATGTATTTAACCGCGGAAAATTATACAAATATTTTAAAAGCTGTTCATGATGATGTAGATAGTTATACAGGTAAAAAAATTTGTTTTACAGGATATGTTTACAGATTACTCGATTTTAAAGACACCGAATTTGTTCTTGCAAGAGATATGATAATATCATCTGATATGCAAACATTAATAGTTGGTTTTTTATGTGACTGCAAAAATGCAAAAGATTTTCCTGATGAGTCTTGGGTAGAAATAACAGGAGAAATTACTAAAGGTTCATATCATGGAAGCATGCCTGTTATACAAATAAAAGAAATTGAACAAATACAAAAGCCAAAAGATGATATATATGTATATCCACCGGATGATACATATATCCCAACTTCTGCAATATTTTAAAAGACCTTCAACAAAAAAGTTGAAGGCTTTTCTAATTATTTTCTATCTAATAATGTTTTTACAATTCCATTATCAATCATTGTTTCAAATACATTTTGAAGTATTATTAAAACAATTGGTCCTATAAATAAACCTAAAACACCACTTAACTTAAAGCCTGTATACATTGCAATAAGTGTAAATATTGGGTGAGTGCCTATATGTCCGCTTACTATTCTTGGTTCTAAAAATTGGCGAACAACCATTATTATTGCAAGTAGAACAAATAAGCATACTGCGAGTTTTATATCTCCATTAACTGCTGAAATTATTGCCCATGGTACTATTACAGTTCCAGATCCAAGTATTGGCAAAGCATCAACAAAGCCAATTCCAAGTGCTACTAAAAGTGGATATCCAACATTTAATCCCATCCATTTGAAAATATATAAAGCAACTAGAACTTCTATAAATGATATTAAAATTAAAGTTGCTTCTGCTTTTAGATATCCGCCTAATGTTGAAATCAACTTTTTAAAATGAATACCAAATTTTTTTACCCAAATTCTTGGAAAATGATGTTCTAATTGGTCTAATATATATAATCTATCTGCACATATAAAATATGTTGAAAGTATTGTAATTGCAATATATATCCCTATAATAGGCAAAGACGTAATTCCTTGCAGAATTGAAGTTAATAATTTACTTATCCATTTACTTATGAAATCTAAAAAATTATTCGCCGATGATTGTATAATCGTTATAACTTGACTAGGAATCTCTATTTTTTTAAAATCAATAGCATTTATATATTTTTGTACTTGATTATATATTTTTTCTATATAAATATTCAAACTTTGTAATAAATTAGAGGCTTCTGTAATTAGACTTATTACTCCAAAAGCTATAAGCGTTATTAATATTGTAAATATACAAACCATAACTATAATTGCACTTGCTTTTCTTGTAAGTTTTGTTTTTCTATTTATCAATTTTATAAGTGGTTCGATTAATAATGATATTATAAATCCAATTAAAAATGGTACATAAAACAAGGCTAATTTAAAGGCTAAAAATATGGCAATTAACGTAACTATCAATATCAAAATTTTTTTGAAAACCTTTGTAAAGTATCCCATATCAATTACCAAAACTATATCACCTCAATTTTAACTTAGCTTGTACTATAATTATATGTTAATGCAGTCTAAATATGCGATTTATTCTGCATTTTTTGAATTATTATTGCATTTGCATATTCCCTCTACTGTGTCAGAAACTTCTTTAGACGTTACATTTTCGTTATTTGCTAAATCTCCTACTGTAATTATACCTACCAATAAATCATTTTCTACCACTGGCACTCTTCTTATTTGGCAATCACACATTATTTGTTGTGCCTCTGATACTTCTGCATCAGGAGATACATTAAATACCTTTGTTGTCATTACTTCACTTACAGGTGTTTGCTTAATATCCTTTTCACATGCTAAAGTTCTTAAAATTAAATCTCTATCTGTTACTAATCCTACAACCTTATTGTTATCACATACTGGAATACACCCTACATGTTTGTTAAGCATCAATTTAGCAACATCGGTTACTTTAGAATCTGGTTTAACACATGCAACTTCTTTGCACATACATTCTTTTACTTTCATACTTTTCCTCCTAACTTGTTTATATATAATTATTCTTCCTCACTTTTGGAAAAATATGCAAAAAAAAGAAGACAAATATTAAATTGCCTTCTTTATGCAGTTTTTATTTAAAAATATCTTGGCCTTGGTGGAGGTCCCATTGGTGGTCTATTTGGTGCAGGTCTTGGTGGCATTTGCATTCCTGGTCCCATTTGTGGTCTTCCTCCTGGTTGAAATGGTGGTCTTACAGGTGGTCTATTGGGTCTTCCCCATTCTTTTAATAATAATATTCTAATTAAATCTCTCAGTAAATAATTTGTTTGTCTTGTTTCTTTTATTTCTACTTCTGATTCTTTAGCATTCGGATTTATTACATCACCATTTTTTAGAGGTGGTTTAGTTCGTACAGTACATTCAGGTTCTTGTTCTGGCTCAACGTTTTTATATATTTCATCTGTCATTTGTTCTAATAAATCTTTAGTAAGCTCTCTGTTTGAGTTAACATTGCATACCTTACATATCATAGGATATATAATTTTATATATTTCTGGATAAAATTCCGATAAATCTTGTGTTTTCGGTTGCATCATTACCTCATCGTCTGAATAATTATAAATGTCTTCCTGCTCATTTGTATATGTATAATTATTTGGTACATATGGCGAATAGCCAAGAACACTTCTCATGTAATCTTCATAATTTTGATAATCCATTATCGAACCTCCTAACTAATAGATGTTATATTATATTCTGGAGATTCTATTTTAGTGCAAAAAAATATAAGAAGCAACATGGAAATTATTTTCATGCTACTTCTATAAACTTGAATTTATCTATTGGGGGCTTTGGAAAAATCTACAAGCTAAGTGGAACTTATCATCAATGGGCACTTTAAAGGCTCAATTGCCACTCGCCTTCTACTACCTCAGAAACATTGACGGAAGAATTAAGAATAATTACAGGTCTTAACCCAGTAGCCGAATAGTTCGATCCAGTCATGACCGAAGATTCATTCCAACTCCACAATAAGACCCCGAGCATGAAGCACCCTTCCACCAACAACGCATCTCATACCTCCAATATAGAATCCCAGCCTCCAAATCGGAACTTCGACCGCACAAGTATATTTAGAAGCAAGTAAATATCCATTAGTACTCGTAGTGAAGAACAACAAGTTGTACGCAAGTTCGCTGTCAGATAAAGAAAAAATATAGGGACCGTTCTCCTTCTACAGTAGATAATGTCTGTGGGTAATAATAGTAGTCGTC
>CANRGU010000107.1 GCA_947630255.1 uncultured Clostridia bacterium
CTCTTTACCATTCTTTGTACTCCAATTGCAAGTACTATTGTAAATACTGCTGGAAGTCCTTCTGGTATTGCTGCAACTGCTAAACTAACAGCTGTCATGAACATGTGAATTGGTTCTTTTCCATATAATAAACCAACTACAAAAATCACTGCACAAATTATTAGTGCTACTATACCTAATGTTTTTCCTAGCTTATTTAATTTTTGTTGAAGCGGTGTTCCTTGGTCTTCTGCGGTGTTTATTATATCTGCAATTTTTCCTACTTCTGTGTTCATTCCAGTTTCAACAACTACTGCTTTTCCTCTACCGTAAGTGATTAAGCTTGATGAAAATAGCATGTTTATTCTGTCGCCTATACCTATTTTTTCATCATCTATTTTTGCTGACATTTTTTCTACTGGAACAGATTCACCCGTTAGTGCAGATTCTTGTGCTTTTAAATTTACAGCCTCTATTATTCTTAAATCTGCAGGCACATAGTCTCCTGTATCTAATACTACAATATCACCTACTACAAGTTCTCTTGAAGGAATAACTTCTAGTTTTCCATTTCTCATAACTTTTGCAACATGACTACTTAATTTTTGTAAAGCCTCTAAAGATTTTTCTGCTTTGTTTTCTTGTGCTACACCTATTATTGCATTTACAATTATAACTATCATTATAATTATTGTATCTGTAATTCCTTCTCCTTGTGCTACTCCAACTACTCCTGAAACAATTGCAGAAATAATTAAAACTATTATCATAAAGTCTTTAAATTGTTCTAAAAACTTTACAATTAAACTTTTTTTCTTTTTTGCTTTTAGCTCATTTAATCCATTTTCTTCTTGCCTTTTTTTCACTTCTTCTGTAGATAAACCTTTTTCAATATCTGTTTTCACATTAGATATTGTTTCATCTACTGTTTGGTTAAACCAATTTGTTTTCATAACTTTTTTTCCTCCTTATAAATTTTATACTCCTTTTTTAACTATTTAATATATCCATTACTGCATTAAAATTTTCATTATCAGCAAGTACAATGTCAAAATTATTGTTATATGTTTCTAAATTGTTTTCTATATTATGGTCAAGAAAGCCTATTGTTAAAGTTTTATTTCTTCGTTTACTATCTATCATTCTTATATCTTCTACTATATCTCCACAAAGTAAAATACCATCCTTTTTATCTAGTATTTTTCTTACTTCTTCAGGTATTTTTGAATAATCTTTGTTTGATGATGCCATTAATTTTTCAGTATTTATGTATGTTTTATTGTCTTTGAATTCAAAAAAATTGCTAATTAAAAGTATATTATCATACAGTACGCCCTCTTTTTCTAAAAATCTTTTAATGAGATTTCCAACGCCAGCAGACATTATAACTACAGGAATATTTTTTTCATATAAACTTTGCAAAAATTCTTTTGCTCCGTTTCTTAAATGTAAGTTTGCATCTTGCAAGGAATCTTCTATTATTTTTTCTGATGTTAAATATTTAGACAATATTGTAAATGTCTTTGTTGCCCATTCTTTCATGATTTTTCTTTTTTCTTCTTTTTCTATTGTATAATCTAATTCCAAAGGTCTGTAATGATTATATGTTTTTAGTCTTTCTTCTAAACATTTTCCTCCCAAGAATTTTGGTATTATTCCTAAAGATGCATCACTTACACCTGTTGTAAGGGTTCTGTCAAAATCTATTATTGCAAAAAAATTTTTTTCATTTTTGAACTGTTCTAATCTTTCTTTATTATTTATATATTTCATTTTTACTCCTTACACAAATTAAGACTTTTAAAGAAACATATAAATGTTCCTTTAAAAGTCTTGCTTACCTCTTTAGGTTTACTAACCAGTATAAAACGAGATTGTTGATTAGTAATTTTTAAGCTACTCCCTTTCAAAACTGGAAGAGTTTTACACTCTTCTTTTCTAATTATTTATTTACCACTATAACTATTATATTTAATTATTTTATTTTGTCAAGGAATTTCACTATTTCTTCTCCTAAAATTTCTTCTTTATTTGTATAGCCATGGTCAGTGTCATTTATATAACCAATGTCTAAATTGCTATTATTTATTTTATTCTTCAAAAATACTATTAACTCATCTAAGTTTTGTATAACTAAATCTTTTGCTCCCCATCTTAAAAATAAAGGAACATTTATATTGTTTAATTCTTTGAAACCATAACTTTTATCACTAAATCTTGCAAAATCTATTTCTTCGTTGTCTCTGTAATATCTTAAATATGTTTTTACACTTATTGGATGCTCAAATGAATCATAAGGCATTAAATCCATTATTTCATTTTTCTTTTCCTTTTCTATTGCAAATTCTAACACTTTATTATACTTGTCTATCCCTAAATCATACTTTTGCAAATCAACTAAATCTACTAATGACAATAAAATTACTGATGATATATTTTTTAAAATATTACTATTTTCTTTTTTTAATCTGTTATATGTGTATACTATTTTTGTGCAACCCAAGCTATGTCCCTGAAGATGTATTTTTGTATATCCTAATTCTAACATTTTATTTACTGCGCCTTTTATATCGTAATAACTGTCTAAAACATCTTCATATGCACATCCACCATTTAATGTTTTTGTTCCATCTGTTTTTTTAGTGTAGCACATAATTTCTGTTCCTCTATTGTTAAACGCAAAATATGCTATTCCTGCTTCATTAATTTTGTTTGCAAGTATTTCTTCTCTTTTTTTAAAGCAATTGCTTTGCATTCCATGTATTGATATAACTACTTCGTTAGTATTTAAATTATTATCTGGTTTTTGTAATAATCCGAACTAACTCTACTTTATCTTCTAAATCAAAAAATATTTTTTGTAACATAATATCTCTCCTTAAAATTATTTTAATTAAGCAATATAAATTACAATCAAAAAGTGGATTTTGTTCCACTTTTATATTTTTATATTTTTTATTTCTTCTCCTACAACATCTTCTATATCTTTTAAGTGACCTGTTTTTTTATCTTTTAATTTAAAATACTGAATAATTCCATATCCCGGATATTCATTTCCTTCTACTATTACTGGTCCTTTATTAGAAAACGCAACATCCCATCCAACATATCTAACTTCTGGTACTTCTAAAGCTGCCTTTTTGCACATTTCAAAAGCTTCTTTTACACCAGGTATTTTTACCTTGCTAAATTCTTTGTTGGTAAGTGGATGTAATTTATATACATTTCCATAATCGTCTATTACTTTGCTATCAATTTTGCCTTCTTCATTTAAGCTAAAATATACATCGTTTGTGCATCCTATTACTTCTGAATCAAATTGATTTACTCTTAATGCGTTTCCAATTATATATGCCTTACCATCTTTTACAAGTGTTACTATCCTAAAAGAATTAACTACTTTTGGATTTATTTCATTTAGTTCTTCACATTGAATTATTGCTTCTTCTAATAGAAATTGCTTGTTTGCTATTAATTCATCATAAAATTTATCTTTATCCTCTATTTGACTTGTTATTATTTTTTTTATTCCATGACCGCATTCTCCAAGAGGATCTTTTGCAAATATTGTATCGTGTTTATTTACAAATTCAATAAATTCTTCTTTAGTGCATTTTTTTAGGTCTAGATAATCTCTTTTTAAATATTCTTTAAAGAATTTATTGAATATTAGTTTATCATGGAATATGCAAATATATTCGTCATTATTAAAATAATGTATTACTTTATAAAAGGTTTTAGCTGTTACAAATGTGTCTTTTTCTTTTTTAGTTAAATTTATATAATTTCCTCTGTAATAGTCAGTATACCCTATTCCTCTTTTTAAAAAATTTCTAAATATATCAAATTTTATATATAGTTTTGATTTATTATTTTCTTTAGAAATAATGTCGACTATTGTATTCATTTTTTTGAAATTTAAATCTTGTATTTTTCTCAGCATTCTTTTTGTACTTTGTTTCATAATATCACCCAAATAAAATATATCACGTCGCGCAAATTTTGTCTATAGAAAATATAGTTTATGTCGAAATATAGCCACAACATAAAGTTGTGACTTTTTTTGGTGGAGATGGAGGGAGTTGAACCCTCGTCCAATAACTTTTCCATACAAACATCTACGAGTGTAGTTTGTTATTGAAATTCCTTAATATTATCATTAGCAAACAAACGATAATAAAAAGTAGCCTTTTTGTTACCCATTATTCTAAAGGCAAGAATAACTTTGTTTCCTACTTTAATCGGCGCCTTATCTATAACAGTAGGCTTTATAGTAAGACGACGCCGCCATTATTAGGCAGCGTATGCTAATTCATTATTATCAGCGTTTATTTTTAACTTGCTTTTTTTAAGTGGCCGAAGCAACCATCCACTACTCGCAGTTCATACTTCTAAATTACTGTCGAAGCCAAATACATCCCCATGTACATATATTATTATACTATGTTTTCACCTATTTTACAACTTGTTTTATAATTTTTTATTTTTCTCT